>JANXWI010000489.1 GCA_025351205.1 Deinococcus sp. | reverse complement strand
CAGTCCGGCGCTGCTCGAACGGCTGGCCGACGTGGCCAGCGAACAGGGGCTGAGTCTGCCTGGGCTGAAGCGCGTCTACTCCGGCGGCGGGCCGGTGTTTCCGCGCGTGCTGCACAAGCTCGCCCACCTGGCCCCCAACGCCCGCCTGATCAGCGTCTACGGCTCCACCGAGGCCGAACCCATCGCGCACATCGACTCCCGCGACCTGAGCGTCGACGACCTCGAAGCGGTGCGCGGCGGGCAGGGCCTGCTGGTCGGCCATCCTGTCGGGGCCATCGAGCTGCGAATCGTGCCCAACCGGGGCGGGGAGCCGCTGAATTTTGCAGACCTGGAGAGTTTCGAGGCCGCCACTCTGAGTCCAGGCGAGATCGGCGAGATCGTGGTTTCCGGCCCCCACGTGCTGCCGGGCTACCTGGGCGGGGTGGGCGACCATGAGACCAAATTCCGGGTGAACGGGCGCGTGTGGCACCGCAGCGGCGACGCGGGCCACCTCGACGCACAGGGCCGGCTGTGGCTGGCGGGCCGCGCCGGGGCCAGAATTTCTGATACCAGAGGTGAACTGTACCCCTTCAGCGCCGAATGCGCCGCGCTGGAGGTGCCGGGCGTGCGGCGCTGCGCCCTGACCGGCTTCCGGGGCGAGCGGGTGCTGTGCGTCGAGTGGGAACAGGGGCGGGCGGATGAGAAGGAAGCCGGGGCACTGCTGAAACGTCTGACCTGGGCACACGTAGACCGTATTCAGGCGGTCAAAAGCCTGCCGGTGGACGCGCGCCACAATGCCAAGGTGGACCTCGGGCGGCTGCGAAAGCTGCTGGATGCAGGGCACGGCTGACGGAGGAAGACCACATGGAAGACAACACCACCCTGACCGCCATTCCCGGCTTTCTGCTCGGCCACTGGACCGACCCCGTGGGCCAGACCGGCTGCACCGCCCTGCTGTGCCCGCCGGAAGGGGCGGTGGCAAGCGCCAGTTTTCTGGGGCCGAGTCCGGGCACCCGCGAGGGCATTCTGCTGGCCCCCGACAAGAAGGTGCAGCGCATTCACGCCCTGCTGCTGACCGGCGGCAGCGCCTTCGGGCTGGGAGCAGCGAGCGGCGTGGTGCGGTGGCTGGAGGAGCAGGGCATCGGCCATCCCACCCCCTTTGCCCGCGTGCCGCTGGTGCCTGCCGCTGTTATTTACGACCTGGGCGTGGGCAATCCGAAAGCCAGACCGCTGGAGGAGCACGGCTACCTTGCTGCCGGCACCGCCAGCAGCGCCCCGGTGCCGCGTGGGCGGGTGGGGGCCGGGACCGGGGCCAGTGTCGGCAAGTATCTGGGCACCGGCCTGTACCGGGGCGGGCTGGGCAGCGCTTACCTGTCGCGGCACGGGGTGAGCGTGGGGGCCATCGCGGTGGTCAATTCGATTGGCGACGTGCTGGACGAACAGGGACGGGTGATCGCCGGGCCTGGAACCGGGCCTGGGGCACTGGCCTTCACACCGAACGACGTGGAGAGCACCACCCTGGTTGCCGTGGTGACGCAGCACCTGATCAGCAAACCCGAGGCCAAGCGGCTGGCCGACGCGGCGCAGACGGCGCTGGCGCGGGTGATTCGGCCCAGCCACACCGCCTGGGACGGCGACAGCGCCTTCGTGCTGAGCAGCTGCGTGCTGCCGCCCGCCGATGCCATGCTGCTGGGGGCGCTGGTGCAGGACGTGGTGGCGGCGGCGGTGATCGACGCAGTGCGGTCTCGGTGACGTGTTCTGCTTGGCAAAGGCTTCGAGCTTTTGCTTTGCCCCCACCCCCACCGGGGTAGGGGGGCCAACAGAACGTCAAGCGCTGCGCTGTTGGCAATGGGCGTCGGCTCGTTCAACGGGGTATTGACCCTGGTTCTATCCATCTGGCAGGCGGAAATCCGCTTCCCGACACTGGAAGGTTCGTAGATTTGCCTCGCTGACAGAATTGCCAGGGCGCGGCTTTGATCCGCCGAAGGCTGTGCAAGAGCAACTTTACAGGGTTGCCAGTTCACCCTGACGACCAGTTTTTAACCCAGTGCCCTGGCCGTTACCCCTCGCCCCCTGCGGGAGAGGGGCCTCGTGCAGCGAGGGGGTGAGGATTCCCCTTACTCCTCCACTTCCCCCGGAAAGCGCTGGTACTTCTTGTAGTACGCCAGGATGCTGCCCTCAGCCAGGGCTTCACGCAGAAATTCCGGCGCTGGCGGCAGCTGAAACACGTCCGCACCGCGCCGCAGTTCACCTGTCGCCATGTCCAGACTCACCTCGTCGCCGTCTTGCAGCACGCCCGTCAGGTCGGCCTCGAAGGCGGGAATGCCCAGGTTGAGCAGGTTGCGGTAATGAATCCGGGCAAAACTGGGCGCGATGATACCGCCCACCTGGAGCTTTTTCAGCGCCTGCGGGGCATACTCGCGGCTGCTGCCCAGGCCCCAGTTTCTGCCGCCGATCAGCAGATCACCGGGCCGCACCTCGGCGGCGAATTCGGGCCGGATGTAGTGGAAGGCAAACGTCTGAAACACGTCCTCACCCGCCATGAAGGGGGCGAATTTGCCGGGCAAAATGTCGTCGGTGTTCACGCTGTCGCCAAATTTCCAGATACGGGGCATACGGTCAGGTCTCCTCAGCAGGTCTCGGGACGAGCAGGCACTGGAACGAAGGATAGGCGTTCAGGAAGTCCGCGATCATCTGTTGTTCAGCTGTGTCGCAGCCCAGCAGCAGTTTCAGTTCGGCGTCGCGCTTGCGAATGTCGGCGCTGATGAGTACGGCACTCAGGCGCGTGATGTCACCGCTGCCCAGCCACACGTCGATGCCCTGCCCGTCGCCAGAGGTCGTACCTTCCAGGTAGCCATAATCGAGCGGATAGATATTGTCCGGGAAACGCGGGTGGGCGCTGCCACGGGGCTGGTCGATCACGATTTCGCTGGAGGCGACCAGTTCGTCCAGCAGCGTCCAGAAGGCCGGATTCATGCTTCTTCCCCTGCACGGTGCAGTGCAGGCCGAACGTTTCGCTGCACCAGGAAACTGGAAGCCGGTACGTCAGAGGCTGGCAGACTGGAGGTCGGCAGACTGGAGGTCGGCAGACTGGAGGTCGGCAGACTGGAGGTCGGCAGACTGGAGGTCGGCAGACTGGA
>JANXWI010000155.1 GCA_025351205.1 Deinococcus sp. | reverse complement strand
CTGATGCTCAGATTCGGCGGGTTCTTCGGGCAGTGGTGCGCCCTGCTCCTCTGCCAGCTCAAAGTCGGCGTAGACCACCTCGCGCACATGCTCGCCGCCCGCAAACAGGCTGAAACCGTACACGCCCCCGGTGCCCGCCAGTGTGAGCAGCAGCACCTGTCCGTCCGCGCTGGTCCGCGTCAGGAAGCCCTCGTCTGGAAAGGGTTCGTCCAGCGGGCTGAGCAGCACCGTCCAGCCGGGCGTTCCGGCCAGCGCCACGCCTCCCAGATGGGCGGAACTGGCCGCTTCGAAGTCCAAGGCCTGCGCCTGCACGGTGTATTCCGGCAGCAGCGCCAGCACCTTCTCCGGGTGCAGGTGTTCGACGAAGGCCAGCAGGGTGTTCCAGCTCATGCCTGCGCCCGCTCCCAGACCTGACCCAGATGGTGAAGCTGGTGCCGCGAGTAGTCGCCTGCGACAAAACCCAGCGTGACCATCTCGCCGCCGCTGATGCTCAGGGTGTGCGCCCGTTGCTGCGGGGTCAGGCTGCCGATGACGTGTGCAAGTTGCGTCTGGTACGCCGCCCAGAGCGGGACCAGCTCGGCCCAGGGGCGCGCCTGATATCCGCCCGCCGCCACCCAGACGTTCTGCTCGTAACCGGGCAAACTCAGACCGTCTTCTACGCCCGCCCGCACGAAGCGGGCGTGGTTGTTCACGCCGCTGTCGATCAGGTGGCCCAGAACCTGTCTGGCGCTCCAGACCTCCGGGGCGGGCCTGCGGCTGGCCGCCGCCTCCGAGACGGCCCGCAGCCGGGGCAATGCCTGTTCGACCACGTCAGAGAGGGCGCTCACCTCAGACCTCCTGGGGTTGCTTCTCAGCTTTCGCCTTCACCCGCGCCTGCACCCGCATCCTGAGGGCACTCAGCTTGATGAACGCGCCCGCGTCGTGCTGGTTGTAGTCGCCGCCCGCCTCGAAGCTCACGAGGTCCTTGTCGTACAGGCTGGCCGGAGCCTTGCGGCCCACCACCGTGGCACTGCCTCTGTACAGCTTCATGCGCGCCGTGCCGGTCACGCTGGCCGCCACATGGTCGAAGTACACCTGCAAGGCCTCGCGCTCCGGGGCGAACCAGAAGCCGTTGTACACCAGTTCGGCGTACTTGGGAGCCAGGGCGTCGCGCTGGTGCAGCACTTCACGGTCCAGCGTCAGGCTCTCCACGGCGCGGCGGGCGTGGTACAGCAGCGTGCCGCCGGGCGTCTCGTACACGCCGCGAGACTTCATGCCCACGAAGCGGTTCTCCACGAGGTCCAGGCGGCCCACGCCGTGCTTCCCGGCCAGCTGGTTGGCCCTGGTCAGGAGTGCTGCGGGCGACAGCTTCTCGCCGCCTATGGCGACAGGATTCCCGGCCTCGAACTCGATTTCCACGTACTCCGGCTCATCTGGCGCTTCCTGTGGGTCCACCGTCAGTTTGAACATGTGCGCGGGCGGCTCGGTCCAGGGATCTTCCAGAATGCCGCCCTCGTAAGAAATGTGCAGCATGTTGGCGTCGGTGCTCCAGGGGTCCTTCTTGGTGGTGGGCACCGGGATGCCGTGTTCCAGCGCAAAAGCCTCCAGGTCGGCGCGGCCCTGAAAGTCCCAGTCGCGCCAGGGGGCCACCGTCACGATGTCTGGGTTCAGGGCGTAGGCGGTCATCTCGAATCTCACCTGATCGTTGCCCTTGCCGGTGGCTCCGTGTGACACGGCCACCGCGCCCTCACGCTCGGCAATCTCGACCATCTTCCTGGCAATCAGCGGGCGGGCGATGCTGGTGCCCAGCAGGTAATAGCCCTCGTACAGAGCGGCGCTGCGGAACATCGGGAACACGTAGTCGCGCACGAATTCTTCTTTCAGGTCCAGCGCGTAGGCGGCCACCGCGCCGGTGTTCAGGGCCTTGACGCGGGCCTCTTCCACCTCGTCACCCTGGCCCAGATCGGCGGTGAAGCACACCACGTCGTAATTGCGCTCGGTCTGGAGCCACTTCAGGATAATGCTGGTGTCCAGGCCGCCCGAGTAGGCCAGCACGATTTTCTGCTTGTCGCTCATAAGGTCATTCTCTCCTGTGAACAGTGCTGATGCGAATTGCCTGGATGACGCCAGCTGCCTGACAGCAACAGCCCTCCAGCACGTCAGCGCCGCCTGTTTTCCGTAAGGAATCAGGCGTGCTCTAGCGTCGGAGGGACAGGGACTGCATTTGTTGAATGAATATACGCCGGTTTCGCATAGCTATGCAAGCACGCGGCATCCAGGCCCCGTTCAGGTGTTCAGGTAGATTTCCAGCCGTTCCAGCGCCCGCAGCAGGTCGCGTGCGGGCTTGCAGAAGGCCAGCCGGATCAGGCCCTCCGGGGCCGTGCCCGCCGTATAAAAAGCGCTGCCGGGAATGACCGCCACGCCGCCGTGTTCTACCATGTGCAACGTGTCGAGGCCGGGGGCCAGCGCGGTCAGGAAGTAGCTGCCGCCCGGCGTCTGCACCTCCAACCCCAGCGAGCGCAGGCCACTGGCCAGCAGCCGCATCCGTGCGCCGTAGCTGCGCCGAAGGTCCTCGTAAAATCCGCTCTCACGGGCCAGCGGCAACGCTGTCGCCACCGCCGACTGGAGTGGCGCCGGGGCGCAGAAGGTGGCCCATTGGTGCAGCCCTGTGACCTGTACGGCCATGTCCAGCGGGGCCACGATCCAGCCCACCCGCCAGCCCGTCGCCTCCAGCCGCTTGCCCGCACTTCCCACCGTGAAGGTGCGTTCGGGGGCCAGCTCCCTGAGCGGAACCGGGGCCTCGCCGAAATACAGCTCGTCGTAGACCTCGTCGGCAATGATCCACAGGTCGTGCTGCCGGGCCAGTCCCACGATTCGTTCCAGCTCGGCGCGCGTGAAGACGTGCCCGCTGGGGTTGTGCGGGTTGTTGACGAGCAGGGCGCGGGTCCGGGGCGTGACGAGCCGTTCCAGGGCGTCCAGATCGGGCGTCCAGCCCTCCGGCGTCAGGGCCATCGGGCACAGCACCGGGACCGCGCCGCTGAGCAGTGCCTGGGGCCGGTAGATGTCGAAGACCGGCCCGAACATCAGCACCTCCTCGCCTACACCGTAAAGGGCGTCGGCCAGCGTGTGCAGCGCCTCGGTGGCCCCACAGGTCACGGTGATCTGTTCGGCGGTCACGTTCAGATCCAGGGCCAGCGCCTCACGCAGCGCTGGCAGCCCGGCGGGAGCGGTGTACTGGTCTGCCGTGCCTGCCTGCGCCTTCAGGGCGTCCAGCAACAGCGTGGGCGGCGACCCCGCCGGGAAGCCCTGGCCCAGATTGACCGCCCCGTGACGGGTGGCCAGACGGCTCATGACCGAGAAGATGCTCTCGGCGGCCAGGGCAGAACGCGAATGCAGCCGACGCGGCTGAAGCTGGGCGGGCACGACCTCGCTGTTCATGTCCTCACTGTGGGCCGGAACAGGGACGCAGGCAAGTCAGGCGTCTGGACAATTGCGTCCGGACAATTGCGTCTGGCCAGTCCAGCGTCAGGCGAACGGCGGGGGGATCTGGTCAGACGTCCTGTGGTACTCGGCCCGCGTTCCCCCTCACCCCCTCCGCAAGCGTCTGTACCAGTCGCTGCACGAGGTCCCTCTGCCACAAGGTGAAAGGGGGGAAAATCCTGTCAGATCGGTTGACGGTGTGTTGATCGCCATGACAAACCAAAAACCGCCCCAGCCGGAAGGCCAGGGCGGTCAGCTCAAAGAGTGGAGATCAGGGCAGGCGGTAGTTCAGGCCGAGGCGCGCGCCGTAGCCGAAGCTGACATCGGTGTTGGTCCCGATGCTGATGTTCGGTCCGGCGTTCAGCTCCGCGAACACGCTCAGGGGCGCGCTGACGTTGAAGCTCAGGCCGCCCAGCACGTGCGGGTACACGGACACGCCCGTCACGCTGCCCAGAGCCACGCCCGCGTCGAGGCCGAAGCCGTAATAGGGGTTCAGGCCGCCCAGGTTGGCGTTGCCAGCGCTGAAGCTGTTGAGGTAGTCCACACCGCCGCCCACCGAGAGCTGGTTAAAGTTGAATCCCAGGGCCGAGAGGTTCAGGCCGTAGCGGATGGCCGAACCGGCGGCCAGGTCACTCTGGTAGTGAAACGTCAGGCCGGAGCCGATGGAGCCGCCGACATAGTTGGCCGCCAGGGCACTTGAGGTGGAGAGGGTCAGGGCGGTCAGGGCGAGCAAGGTCTTCTTCATGAGGCGAGTATAAGCGGCCTATTCAGCACTGGCACTTAGAAAGCCTGAAGAGATACCAGAGGAAAAGCACGAGAAGCGGGGGGCCTGAGCTGGATCGGGGCGAGTCGGGACTGATCTACCATGTATCCATGTCCGAAGACTGGAATGCCCACCGTCAGGCGCTGGCCGAGGCGCAGGCGTGGTGCGCCCTGAAGCTGGACGTGGCCGCGCCCGCGAGTTCGCTTCGGAGTGTGGCACTTAGACCTGATGAATATCCGGAGGAATGGCTGTATGGCGTCTTCCATTCCGACTCTTTCAAAATGGTCATCCAAGCCCGCAGTCGGCTTCTTTCAACTCCCTTCGCTTCACGGCACCGTGGACGAATCCTCTGTGTGTTTGGAAACTCGGACACTGCGATGGGCGAAGGCACTCCGGTCTCTGGTGGTGTCATTGATGACGCGTACCTGCCACCCTGGGACTGCTGGTTTGCCCTTCTGTCGCTTGACCCGGTCATAGAGTTCAGCACACCCTACCTGCTGCTGGCTTGGATACCCACCGAACTGGTTCCGGCTGTTCAGAGCGCCATTGATGTGGCAGCGTCGGAGCCGCTCGCCTGGCTTTCAGACCATTTTGAAGGGGACGGCTTGGTGGCCCAGACCTTCAAACAGGCGCAGCAGGAGTTTGGCCTCTAATCTGCATAACCATACAAGCCCCTCACCCCTCCCCCGCCCTGGCGTGCCATACTGGCTCTCTGGAATGCCCAAGCGCACTGACTTACACACCATCCTGATCCTCGGCAGCGGTCCTATTCAGATAGGGCAGGCTGCCGAGTTCGATTACAGCGGCACGCAGGCCCTCAAGGCCCTCAAGGCGGAAGGCTACCGGGTGGTGCTGGTCAACAGCAACCCGGCGACCATCATGACCGACCCCGAGCTGGCCGACGCCACCTATCTGGAGCCGCTGACGCCGGAGTTCGTCGAGAAGGTGATCGCGCAGGAGTTGCCCGACGCCCTGCTGCCCACCCTGGGCGGTCAGACCGCGCTGAACCTGGCGATGGAGCTGCACGAGCGCGGGGTGCTTGCCAAGTACAACGTCGAGCTGATCGGCGCGGGCGTCGAGGCCATCCGCAAGGG
>JANXWI010000146.1 GCA_025351205.1 Deinococcus sp. | reverse complement strand
CGCCCAGCAGCGCGCCCACGATGACCGCGCCACTCAGGCCCGTGACCGTCAGGATGCTGCGTCGCCGCCCCACGCCGGACTGACCCAGGCTGGACGCCACCGACACGCCCAGGAACAGCAATTCGAGGGTCAAGGCCACGATCAGCAGCACGCCCACGCGCGCCCCGGCAGCGAAGCCCACGCCGATCAGCAGGCCGTCGATGAAGACGTCGATGCCGACCGCCGCGATCAGGCTGCTTTCGCCTTTCCCACCGCTCCGGCGTTCCAGCGCCTCGGCGAGTTGGCGCACGGCAAGCAACACCAGCACGCCGAGGGTGAAGCCGATGACCACGCCGACCGGCTGATGGCCCTTGGTGATCTCGGGCAGCAATTCCCCGGCGACCACCGCGAACACCACGCCCGCCGCGAAGTGCTGCACGAAACTGCGGAGCTTCTCCCCTGGAACGCGGTAACTGGCCACCACCCCGCCCAGGATGGTGGCGGCGACCGGGATCAGCGTCAACGAGAAGATCTGTGAGATGGGCGCGCTCAAGCGGACTCACCGTGCTGACTCGCCCCGAATGAGGCGAGCGCGCCCATCAGGCGCGGACTGACCTCATCGAAAGACCCGTAAAAGACCTGATCGCCGATCAGGGTGACCGGGGAGATCTGGACATTCGCCCGCCGCAGCTCGGCGAGGGCCTCCGGGGCGCCCCTGACGTTTTGCTCGGTGAAGGCAGCGCCGTAACGCTTCAGCAGCGCTGTGACAGCGGCGCAGTTCGGGACGGTGTAGACGCTGATCTCAGGCAAGGGGACTCCAGCAGTGGGGGCGTTCGGCACGCGCTGAACGCTCGGTGAGGGTGAAAGGTCTCAGGCGCGGACAGGGGGAGACGGTGGAATACGCAGGAACGTCTGAACGAGCACCTTCGGTTTCCAACCGAGCAGCCGCAACGCGTTGGCGGTGACGATGGCGGTGGCGCCGGTGTCGGCCAGGATCGCCATCCACAGGTTGGTGTAGCCGAGCAGGGTGGTGATCAGGAAGATGAGTTTCAGGCCTAGGGCGAAGGCGATGTTCAGGCGGATGTTGCTCATGGTGGCCCGCGACAGCGCGATCAGTTCCGGCACACCCGACACCTGTTCGCGCAGCAGGGCCGCGTCGGCGGTCTCCAGCGCCACGTCGGTGCCGCCGCCCATAGCGATGCCCACGTCCGACTGTGCGAGCGCGGGGGCGTCGTTGATGCCGTCACCGACCATCGCCACCCCGCCCTGGGCATGCAGCTGTGCGATCAACCGGAGCTTGTCCTCGGGCAGCAGTTCGGCCTGCACCTCCAGTCCCAGATCGGCGGCGATGGCCTGACCGGTGCGGGCGTTGTCGCCGGTCAGCATGACGGCCCTGATGCCCATGGCCTTCAGCTGAGCGATGGCCGCGCGGGCGTCGGGGCGGGCCTCGTCGCGCATGGCGATCAGACCCAGCACCGATGTCCCGTCCAGCAGCAGCACCGTGGTGCGGCCCTGAGACTCGAAGGTGTCGATCTGCGCCTGAAGGGAGGCGTCCAGAGCCGTCAGGCTAACGGCGTGACGCGGTGAGGCCACGCTCAGACTCCGACCTTCCACTGTGGCACTGACCGCTTTGCCAGGCAGGGCCTGCGCGTCCGTCGCCTCCGGCACGCTGAGGTTCTGGCCTTTGGCCTCACGGGTGATGGCCTGGGCCAGCGGGTGATTGCTCCCGGACTCCACCGCCGCCGCGAGGCGCAGCACTTCAGTGCGCTCGGTTCCCGTTCCAACGACGTCGGTGACGCTCGGCTTCCCGGCAGTCAGGGTTCCCGTCTTGTCGAACGCCACCGTCCTGATGCTCCCCAGCGTCTCCAGTGCCGCACCGCCCTTGATCAGCAGGCCGCGCCGCGCCCCTGCGCTCACGCCGCTGGTGATGGCTGCAGGCACGCTCAATACCAGCGCGCACGGGCAGCCGATCAGGAGCAGAGCAATGCCCTTGTAAAGCCAGGTGTGCCACTCGCCGCCCATCAGTAAAGGCGGAACGACCGCGACCAGAGTGGAGACGGCCACCACGCCAGGGGTGTACACCCGGCTGAAGCGGTCGATGAACCGTGCAGTCGGAGCCTTGCTGCCCTCGGCCTCCTCGACCATGTGGATGATCCGGGCGATGGTGTTGTCGGCGGCCGTCTTCTCTACCTCGACGCTCAGCACGCCGTCGGTGTTGATGCTGCCGGCGAAGACGTTATCCCCGACGGTCTTGAGCACTGGGACGCTCTCGCCGGTCACCGGGCTGTCGTCGAGGCTGGAGGTGCCCCTGACGATACGCCCGTCGGCGGGTACGCGCGCTCCCGGACGGACCTGGACCTGGTTGCCGATCTGCAGCGTATCGGCGGGCACTTCACGCGTCTGCTTGCCTTCGAGCAGCAGCGCGGTCTTGGGGGCCAGCGCCGCGAGGGCCTGGATGCCCGCACGGGCCTTCCCGGCGGCGACCCCTTCGAGCAGTTCGCCCACGGCGAAGAAGAACACCACCACCGCGCCCTCGGCGGCCTGGCCGATCAGCACCGCGCCGATGGCGGCGAGGCTGACGAGCATGTTGATGCTGAACGGGTCACCGAAGCGGGCGCTGGCGACGGCCTTTCTCAGCAGCGGCCAGGTGCCGAGCAGTGTGGCCGCGACGTACCTGTAGACCGAGAACTTCGGTTCGATGAAGCTGAACACGAAGGCCAGAGCCAGCAGCATGCCCGATCCGACCACCAGCCGTCCCTGCCCGCTGGCGTACCACGGCCTGCTCTGGACATGAACAGGCTGGATCTCAGCTGTAGACCCTGGTTTGACCAGGGGCGACGGCTCGTAACCCATCGCCTTCATGTTCCCTTCGAGGGTGCTCCTGGGGGTCAGCGCTTCGTCCAGCGTCAGGTGCAGGGTCTGCTTGCTGAAACTGGCTCGGATGTCGCCTGCACCTGGCAGACCGCCCACCATGCCCTCGACTTTCCGGACGCAAGTGGCGCAGTCCATGCTCTCCACGAAGTACTCGAGGGTGCTGACAGAGGCTGGCTGGGCCTGTATGAGAGGTGTCGGTGCGTAGCCCATCGACCTCAGATTCTTCTCCAGCAGTTCGCGGGAGGTCTGTGCTTCGTCGAGCGTCAGTTTCAGCGTCTGCTTGGCAAAACTGGTGTTGACCGAGGCCGTACCCGGGAGGCCACCCACCATCCGCTCGACCTTCTGGACGCAGCTGGCGCAGTCCATGTTCTCCACGAAGTATTCGAGAGTTGAGGAGGCCGTCATGACGTAAGTATATCTGAGCAAGTACTCAGGTGTAAAGGCAGACGGTAATGAAGGCACATTACACAGACTCACATCTGAGCAGACATTCAGAACTTTACCGTGAGGGCTCAGGAGGAACCACCATGACCATGCAGAGCCAGATCAGAGAGCACATGCCCGTGAAGTGCGCCGACGGAAACAACCACGGAGAGGTCGACAAGGTCGACGGCGACTACATCAAGCTGACCAAAGACGACTCCGGTACGCATCACTGGCTGCCACTGAGCGCCATCGATCACGTCGACGAGCACGTCCACCTTAACCTCAGTCACGAGCAGGTTCATCAGCAGTGGCTCAGCGAAGATCCTCATCCCGAGCACCGCCAGTAACTCTGAAACACGTCCAGGCGGAGCCGCACGGCTCCGCCTGTTTTTATTTCGAAGGAGGCCAGGTGTACTGCCCGAGGGACCCGCTGGCGGCCTTCGCCGATCGGCATAGAGTGAAGCTGTGAACTGAGGAACCGGGCTGCCCCACAGACTGCTGATCGCTGGATGGATCGGCGGACTGGCGTTGCTGAGCCCACTCACACAGGCGGGCGGAGACGGTGGACCTGACCTCAGGACCATCTTCCAGAACCAGCAGATTCACCTTCCCCGCGGAGGCACGCTGCCGATGACCGACGTCATCGGCCACCGATCGCTGGTCCTGCAGTTCCTCACGCCCCCCTGCAGGCGGTGCGCGCAGGACGACGATCTGCTCAGGCAGCAGAGCTTCGAGTACGCCGACCTGGGCGTCACCGTGATCAACGTGTACGGTGGCCGTGACCAGACCGCCATCCAGGCTTACCGGAAGGGTGGCCGGCTCGACGTGCCAGACCTGACGGACCCGACTGGAGAACTTGCGCGCCGGGTCGGGGTGGGGGGCGGCATCAGGTGTTGTTCGTCTCCGCTTCCGGCGGAATCCTCGCCAGCCTGACCGCGCTGTCCTCTTCCCGGACGATTCTGCGTGAAATCAGGGCCCTCGTGAACTTCTGAAGTTCCGGAGAGCGGAACACTCCCTGCAAAGCCGGATTCAGCGGTCAATCTGTGCCCGGCGACTCAGGACGTCCAGTTGCGCCCTGACCGTGTCGAGGCGGAACTTCACTGCAGCCTCGGGTTGCTTCTGCCTCACCGCCCCTTCCAGCCTGGTGAAGGCCTGGTCGAGCGCCATCACCTGATCCGGGAAGAGCTGGTTCAGCGGCGTGGCCAGGGTCACTTCTGCGCGGGCATCCTGAACGGCCTTCAGGCTGGCCGCCTGGCTCTCGGCGTTCCCCTGCAACGCCCGGCTGTACTCGAGCGGAACGATGTCGAGTGCCCCGGACGCCTGCCGCAGGTGCAGCGCTGCTGGTTGAAGCAAGGAACTCAGAGTCGCCTGGGGAGCCGTGAGCCGTCCGCCC
>JANXWI010000132.1 GCA_025351205.1 Deinococcus sp. | reverse complement strand
CGCCTCCGTAATGCAGGGCCGGGGTGGTCCAGGTGTTCAGGGGCAGCCTGCCCACGCCGCGCCCGCTGCTGCTTCTCATGGCCGATATCAGCGCCAGCAGTGCCTGTGCCCGCTCCGGGCCTCGCTCCCGGTACGCCTGCTCGGCCATGACCGAAGCCCAGACCAGACCGCGCAGCGGGTACGCGCCCACCTCGCTGCTGGCGTGCAGCGGCCTGAACGCTGCGGGCAGCAGTGGCCTGGCCCCCGGCAGGCGCGGCCCGGACAGCCCCAGTTCGCTGCGGGGGGCCACGTAGCTGCCCCCGCCGCTCCGCAACCTGGCGACCTGAACGCCCGGCGGGGTGGCCTGGAGAGGAAACAGGGCCAGTGCGCCGGGAATGTTCAGGTCGGTGCGCTGCGCTCCCAGGGTGGCCCGCCGGAAGGCCGCGCCGCCGCTCCAGTTGGATTTGTACTGGTCCGGGGGCCAGATTCCGTCTTTGACGCAGGCTCCGGCCACGGCCAGCGAGGTCCCGTTGCGGGCGGTGCGGGCGCTGAGCAGCACCGGCAGGGCGGGCAGCGCCACGCCGGGATTGAGTACGGCCACGGCGGGCGCGTTCCAGGCGCTGACCCTGCCCGACAGCAGGGCGCACAGCGTGGCGATGTCAAGCCGCAGATCGACCCCGGGCAAACTGTAGGCCACGCTGATGGCGAACACGCCCACCGGCACGCTCAGCGGGCTGCTGGTTCCGGCGGGCGGCGGCGGTGGCGGCAGGGTTCCCAGCACCAGATCGGCCCGGCCCGCGTACAGCTCGTGGAAAGCGTCCTCGGTGGGCAGAACCGTGTTGACAGCCTGGCCGGGAGTGACGGTCCCGGTGGTCCACACGGGCGTGCTGCCGACCACCAGCAGCGGCGGCGGCAGGCTGAGCGTGGCTTCGGGCGCAGGGGGCGCGGGCCGCTCACCTGAGACGCGCTCACCGGGCAGCAGTGTGGCCTGTGCCTGTGCGGGCAACAGGAGCAGCAGGACCAGCAGCCAGCGCGGCGTCCTGGCCCGGTGGCGCGTCACTTCTCTTCGGAAAAACTGCTGCGGTCCGCTCAACCTCTGAACGGGCTTCACGGTCTGCCCGGCCCGCCCCTCACCGCTGCCCGGTCACCCAGTACTGCACCCGCTCGGCCACGTTCTCCATGTGGTCCCCGATGCGTTCCAGCGAGCGCCCCACCCGCATCAGGATCAGCGACTTGCTGATGTTGCGCGGGTCCTCGAGCATGTAGGTCACCAGTTCGCGCTGCACCTGTTCGTACAGGTCGTCCACCTCGTCGTCCATCACGTGCGCCGCGTTGGCCCCGGCCACGTCGCGCTCCGAGATGGCCCGGCGCAGCGCCGCCGCCATCTCCTGAAGGCGGTCGAGCATGCGCGTCAGGTTGACGTACTTTTTGAGGGCGGGGCTGCGGCTCAGCTCCTCGCCGTCCTCGGCCACATGCACGGTGTAGTCGCCCATGCGCTCGATGTCGGTCAGGCTTTTGAGCACCAGCGCGATCAGGCGCAGGTCGCGGGCCACCGGCTGGTGCAGCGCGATCAGGCGCAGGCACTCGGCCTCGATGCGGGTCTCGTGGGCATCGACCTCGCGGTCCAGCGCCCGCACCGCTTCCATGCCGCCGGTACTCGTGTCGTTGAGCACCTCGGCGGCGATGGGCAGCATCCGCTCGACGGTGGCGAGCATTTCCAGCGCGCCACTCAGCACGTGGTTCAGGTCTTGTTCCAGGGCTTCACGCATATGGCCTTCAGAGTAGAGGATTGAGTGCCGGGGCAGGTCAGGGCCGGGTGCGCCGACCAGAGATGCCAGCCCAGGGATGCCAGCCGGACGCGGCGTCATACGTGTACCTCATAGACAGCGACGTTTTGTTGATCCCGACCAGCGGGCAGGCGTTGTCAGCGGTCAAGCGTAGGCAGCGTCCAGGCGCCTGCGGGAGAGGAGTGGCGTGCCCAGGCGCGTTCCTGGTCAGAGCAACGCGGGATCTTGTCCAGAACAGC
>JANXWI010000123.1 GCA_025351205.1 Deinococcus sp. | reverse complement strand
GCTGGCGGGCGGGGCGCTGCTGGGCCTGCCACTGGGCGGCCTGCTGGCCTGGCTCAACGCCCAGACGACAGAATCGGCGCGCCTGTGGGAAGTTCCGGTGCGGCTGTCGGGCGGGCTGCTGCTGGGCCTGGGCTACGCCGGGGCGATGGGCCTGCTGGTGGCCGCCGGGCGCACGGGCTGGCTCAGGGTCTTCGCCGCCCCCGGACGGCTGGCGCTGAGCAACTACCTGGCGCAGTCGCTGGTCATGACCACCGTGTTCTATCCGTATGGATTCAATCTGTACGGCCAGCTGGGAGCGCTGCCCTGCCTGCTGCTGGCCCTGGGCCTGGGCGGGCTGCAACTGTGGCTGTCGGGCCGACTGCTGCGCCGATATCGCCAGGGACCGATGGAGTGGCTGCTGCGGCGGCTGGTGTACGGACAGAGGTGATTACCTCAGTCGGCTGCTACCTCAGTCGGCTGCTACCTCAGTCGGCTGCTACCTCAGTCGGCTGCTACCTCAGTCGGCTGCTACCTCAGTCGGCTGTCGCCCGCCGCCACGCCGTAGACCGCGCCCCAGGGCCTGTAGACGCTTTTCAGGGTATCGGTGCTCACCTTGCCGCCTTGCTGCCTGATGCTGCGCACGATGGTGCTGGTCATGCCCTGCACCGGCACGTCGAGCAGGCGGCGGCCCCCGCTTCCCACGCGGGCGTCGGGGGAATAGCTGGGCTGGGCGGGCGGCCCGAAGCCGGTCACGGTGGGTTTGCCGATGCTCACCGTGCGCTGCGGCCTGCCGCCAAACAGGTCGAAGCGCAGGGTCTTGGCCTTCCTGTCCCAGCTGGCCTGCACGAACAGGTAATGGCCGGTGTCGTTTTTCATCCGCAGGTTCTTGGCGGGCGCGTAGACCGTGGCCTCGAAGCCCACCGGGTCGTAATACTCGACGCGGTGCGAGTGTTCGTGCCGCTCGACGATGGGCAGTCCCGCCTGGTACATGGCCCGGAAGATGGTGGTCGAGACCTGACAGATGCCGCCGCCGTCCTCTTTTTCAAGCGTGCCGCCGGAGATCACGTAGCCCTTGACAAATCCCGTGCTGGCCGAGATGTCGCCCACCTCTTTCGCAAAATCGAAGGTGTGACCGGGGGCCACGAAGAAGTTGTCGAGCTTCTCCGCGCCCACCAGGACGTTGGTTTCGCGGTATGGCGGGCTGCCCTTGTACGAGCTGGTGCCCACAGAAACGTGGTTCAGCACGCCGCGCTCGGCCAGCAGCTGCACGCTGCGGACCGGGGCGGTAACCCTGTAAACGGCCTCGGCGCTGCTCTGGCCCGCCAGAACGGCCTTCAGGATGTTCTGCTTGGTCCTGTCACGGTCTAGCGTCCAGCCGTTCTGCTGCGCGGCGATCCAGTGGCCCCCGACGTTGCGGAAAGTGGCGGGTCTGGGGGCGCGCGCCCCGATCTGGCGCTCGGCGATGTCCAGGCCCGGCGTGAGCAGCGTGCTGAACCTGCCCGCCTGCCTGCTGAGCTTGACCCCTTTTGCATTCATGGGCCACGATTTGAGAAGCGTAACCTTCACCACCTTGCCGCCCTCGATGCGCGGCTCCTGGGCGTGCAGCACCAGCCTGAAGCCGGGTGAGGCGGCGTGCGCGGTGACGGGAAACAGGGCGGCCAGAGCGAGGGTCACAGCGACCAGAGACACGGGGACCACGGAGAGGTGCGGCAGGCGATTCACCCCGGCATTGTGGCGACGGGCGGAAGGTCAACCGTGAGGGCGGCTTGCCCGCGCCTTTATCCGCCGGGGCTACCGGACAGGGGCATACAGAGCGTCCTGAGCGCAGGACAGGCACGGACACGCGAGGGCAACGCCACAGTGGCCCGGTTCTGGCAGATCGGTCATGGCAGATCGGTTCTGGCAGATCAGTCATGGCAGATCGGTCATGGCAGAGAAAACCCTCGGCCCGGCTGCCCCAACCTCCGAGGCTTAACTGACCCCGAAGGCTGAGAAAGAGTGAAGCCCCGGTTCATTTTCCCTGCGTACAAAGCTGGGGGCGCGCACTTATACTTTCTTTTGAACAAACACACGTTCGGAACCGGGCACAGGCCGTGGCAGGCGTCCGTGGTGTCCGGTTCCGGGCAGAACGTACGGGCGCGGCCAGTGGCATTTCGGCACGCGCCTGCGCCCACAAGGAGCACACATGAAAAAAGCACTGATGGTTCTGTCTCTCGCCCTGATGGGCAACGCCACTGCGGCCACCCTGACCGTCTGGAGCCACTACAACGACGCTGCTGAGGTCGCCTGGCTCAAGGCCCAGGCCGCCGCCTACACCAAAGCCAGCGGCAACGCCGTGAACATCGTGTCGGTGCCCTTCGACCAGATTCCCGACAAGTTCATCCAGTCGGCTCCCAAGGGTCAGGGGCCGGACCTCGTGATGACGCTGCCGCAGGACCGTCTGGGCCAGCTGGCGGCCAGCGGCGTGATCGAGCCGCTGGACAAGTACGTGACCTCCAAGACCGACCTCGACAAGAGCGCCCTGAGCGCCATGACCTACAACGGCAAGCTGTTCGGCCTGCCGATGTTCGCCGAGTCCGTGGCGATTGTGTACAACAAAAAATTGCTGCCGGGCGGCGTGCCCACCAGCTGGGACGGCTTCATCAAGGCCGCGCAGGCCAACACCGGCAACGGCAAGTTCGGCTTTCTGGTGGACCTGAGCAACGCCTACATGAACTACGGCATCTTCAGCGCCTACGGCAGCTACGTCTTCAAGAACACCGGCGGCACCCTGAACGTGAAAGACGTGGGGCTGGCCAACGCCGGGGCCGACAAGGCCGTTTCCCTGCTCAACGACCTGCGCTACAAGTACAACCTGATCCCGGAAGGCGTGGACGGCGGCGTGGCCAAGAGTGCCTTCACCGACGGCAGACTGGCCATGCTCATGACCGGCCCCTGGGACATGGGCGACATCAAGAAGGCGGGCATCGACTACGGCATCGCTTCTCTGCCCACCCCCCCCGGAGCCAGCGCCAAATGGTCGCCCTTCGTGGGCGTGCAGGGCGTGATGCTCAACGCCTACGGCAAAAACAAGGCCGCCGCCGCCACTCTGGCCAAGGCCCTGGTGAGCAGCAGCGCCCAGGTTGCGTTCAACAAGGCGGGCGGGCGCATTCCGGCCAGCATCTCGGCGCGCGTGCAGCTGAAGGCCGACCCGGTGGTGGCGGGCTTCGGCAGGTCGATCCTGGTGGGTACCCCGATGCCCAACGTGCCGCAGATGAGCGCGGTCTGGGGACCGTGGAGCAATGCCGTGGCCCAGAGCGTGCAGAAGGCCAACCCCAGTTACGGCACCATTCTGGACAGTGCCGTGAAGGAGATCAACGGCAACATCAAGTAGCAGTGCAGATTCAGAGCAATCTGGCAGGGAAGTAAGAGCAGCACTTTAGAGCATTTGTCAAAAAGGCGTTCTCTTTTTGACCGACTGGAGCGGGCAAGCGTGCTCGAGCGCGCTGTTTTGCCCAAGACAGGAGTGAATTTAGTCGAGGATTTGGGAGAATGAAGCTGACGAAAGGCTGGTATTTCGTCAGCGGAGTTCGGACAAATGCTTTAGTTGCTGCGAGAGGCGGGAAGAAGAAGGTCCACGGGCCACTTCTTCCTGCCTCTTGTTTTCTAAAATAAAACAGCGATTTTCATGTTTTCTTGAGCCTGACTTAATCAAAGGCCGCCGATCTGAGAGGCCAGATTGAAATGAGATCATGAAGCCTTCAGAATAGCTGAAACCATCTCTGAAGCAAATCTGCTAACCCGTCCGCCGACGGCTCACCGTTCGCCCCATCCTGAGCGTCAGACCCACGGGGGTAGCATGAAACCGACGACCACAAAAATCCGCCGTCCCCTGGTCATCCGGTGGGTACGCCGATGACCGGAACGCCCATGACCGCTGCTGTTCCCAGGCCCAGCAGGGCGCAGCGGCTGGTGCCGCCCCAGGGGCCGC
>JANXWI010000120.1 GCA_025351205.1 Deinococcus sp. | reverse complement strand
CCAGGACGGCGGGCAGTCGCGCGGCCAGCAGGGTCAGGGCGGGCGTCAGGGTCAGTCTTCTCAGGGGCAGCCTTCGCAGGCCAGCAACGCGCGGTTCAGCACCGTGGCCCCGGCGCCCGGCGAGGCCCGCAGCAGTGGTGGTCCCAGAGGCGGCGGCAGCCGTGGACGCGGCGGCAACGGTGGCGGACGCGGCGGCCCTCGCTGAGGCACGGTCAGCACTGAGTTGAGGATGCCGGGTCAACGCCCAGCAGGGGCCTGATCCCACCGTCAATGAATGAAGCAAGAACAAGCAGGAGGGGACGCCGAATCATCTGGCGTCCCCTCCTGCTGTTGCAAACGCTCAGCACTCCGGGCCGCCGACCTCTCCGGTGGCAAACGCCTGTGCAGGAATCCAGCGCGCCTCAGTCTCCAACCCCCGCCGTTTCCTGCGGATAACGCGCGCGCCACATGGCCCAGCCCTCGTCTGGGAAGGCTTTTTTTGCTTCCGGTGCGAACAGTTCCGCTCCCTGGCGTTCCAGATCAGCAAACGGCGTGGGCGTCACCCGGGTGTCTTTCATGGCCGGGTGCTGGTCCCAGGCGATCATGCGGCCCGAACCGCCCCAGGCGTCGTCGGTGGCCCAGACGATGCGCCCGATTCCCAGCAGAACACTGCCGCCGCCGCACATCAGGCAGGGTTCCAGGCTGGTGTACAGCGTCAGGGTTTCCGGGTCCTTCAGCTTGCCCGCCCGGAAGAAGGCGTCCATCTCGGCGTGCGCCAGCCCCATGCCGCCCACCCGGTCCGGGCCGAACCTCTCGCCCGTGCGGTTCTGCCCCTCGGCCACCACCTGTCCGGCAGCATTGACCAGCACCGCCCCCACCGCAGAACTGCCCGCCTCCTGGGCCTCGCGGGCCAGTTGCAGGGCGTGTTCCAGAAACTTGCGGTCCTGCTGCTCGGCCTGCTGAACCGGTGACCCCTGGACGGCGGGCGGCTGGTCGGTGAGCGGCTGGTCGGTGGGAATCCCGGAAGACTGTTCACTCGGTGTCATAACCTGACTTTAAAACCTGGGCGCGTGAGCGGGACAGACGGCGCAGCCTTCATGATGTGGGTCGGCCTACGCCTGACCGCCAGATTCTGGAACCTGTGACTCAGCCTGTGACTCTGCGGCCTGTGGCTCGGCCCCCGCCTCCACCACCGTCAGCGAGCGCAGCGTCTTGCCCTGGTGCCAGCCATACACCGGGTTTTTCAGCCCCAGCGCCTCGGCCACCGCGCGGGCGGTGCTCTGTTCGGGTTCACCGTCGAGCTGAAACAGCAGAAAGCTGCGGCCCCCTCCTGCTATACGGACGAACAAATCCTCGCCCAGTTCGAGCTGCTGGGTGCGCAGCGACTGCTCGGCCCGCTGCTGGCCGTAGCGCAGCACGTCTCTGATTTTGACGGTGACGGTGGGTGCGGCGGCCATTACTGTTCTCCTGTGGCCGGCGGGCCAGAAAGCTGCTGCCCGGCTGGCTGCTCCAGACCCGCAAGCAGCATCTGCTCGAAGCTGGTCGCCACGTCCTGCGGGCTGAGCGCGCCGCCGGGGCGGTACCAGGTGTAGGCCCAGTTGACGCTGCTGAGCACCAGATTGGCCGCCATCTTGACGTTCAGCTCCGGGCGGTAGACCCCCGCCTGCACGCCCTCGGCAATCAATTCACGGTAAAACGCCTCGATGCCGTCACGCCACGCGATCACGGCGGCGAGCGGCTCCGGACTCAGGTGCTTCCACTCGTGAAAAAACACCGTGGCGCTGTCCATGTTCTCAGCGATCACGCCCAGATGCCGGGTCATGGCCTCGCGCAGCCGGCCCTGCGGGGTCAGCTGCTCGCTGCGCAGGCTGTACAGCGCGGCATCAAACTGACGGGCCGCCCGGTTCACGATCTCGATCAGCAGGTCTTCCTTGCCCGAAATGTGGGCGTACAGACTGCCGCCCTGTATGCCCAGTTCGGCGGCCAGATCGCGCATGCTGGTGGCGTGGTACCCGCGTTCTGAAAACAGCCGTCCGGCCACCAGATAGATCTGCTCCCGGCGGCTGACGGGGCTGTCCGGAACGTCGGGCGACTGGATGTTCTGTGACCGGGCGTCTGGTGACCTGGTATCTGGTGACCTGGTATCTGGTGGGGGGGAAGAAGCGTCGGAGATTGACATAGACCTGTCCCGAGTGTAGCGCCTGACCCAGCCCGCCGATCCGCCTTCCAGCGCCGCCCGCTTCCCCGGCGTTAAGATCAGGGCATGACCTCCGTGCCCAAACCCTCCACCGCTCTTCAGGCCAACGGTCATCAGGCCAGCGCCGTGCGCCCCGAGGTGCGCTCCACGCCCGCGTACCCGTTCACGCCCGTAGACGCGCCGTTCAAGCTCGACCAGAACGAGAGCGCCCTCGATTTTCCCCTCACACTCCGCAGGCTGGCCGTGGAGCGCATGCTGGCCCGCGACTGGAACCGCTACCCGGACCTGCACGCCGAGACGCTGAAGGCAAAAATCGGTGCCTACGAGGGCTGGGACCAAGGAGGCGTGGTGGTCACGCCCGGCAGCAACGTGATCATCAAGCTGCTGACCGAACTGGGCGGCATCGGGCGGCGGGTGCTGACGGTGCAGCCCAACTTCTCGGTTTATGAGCTGGAGGGCCGGATGCTCGGCGCGCAGCTCACACGGGTTCCGCTCAGGGCCGACTTCGGGCTGGACGTGGCGGCCATGCAGCGCGAACTGGCATGCGGTGGCCCCGGCGTGCTGTTTCTGCCGCAGCCGCACGCCCCCACCGGCTTTCTGGACACCGAGAGCGACCTGCGGGCGGTGATTGACGCGGCGGGCGACGACTGGATCGTGGTGATCGACGAGGCGTACCACCAGTATTCGGGCAGCGACTACAAATCCCTGGTGCAAGAACGCGGCAACCGCGTGTCGCTGCGCACCTTTTCCAAAGCCTGGGGGCTGGCCGGGCTGCGGCTGGGCTACGCGCTGGCGGGCGCGGAACTCGCAGAAAACCTCCAGAAGCTGGTGAGCGCTTTCAACGTCAGCACGCTCACGCAGGTGGTGGCCGAGGTGGCGCTGGAACACCCGCAGTACGTCAAGGTACGGGCCGAGGAGGCGATCTGGGAGCGTGAGCGGATGCTGCGCGAGCTGAGCGGCCTGACCAAGCTACGCGCCCACCCGAGCCAGGCCAATTTTTTTCTGCTGCGGACCCCAGACGCCGCGCACGCCTACGCCTTTCTGCTCTCGCGCGGCCTGCTGGTGCGCCGTCAGGACAGGCAGCCGATGCTGGAAGGCTGCCTGCGGGTCAGCGTGGGCACAAAGGAGCAGAACGACCTGCTGCTGACGGCGGTGCTGGAACTGGACGCGGAGTAGAGAAGGGCCATCTGGGACGGAGCATACGGTGAGGGCCTGCCCATCAGGCCGCAAGATGGCTGATGGGCAGGCCGTCTGAAGGACCTTTGGGTCAGCGCCTCGGTGCGTATCTCTCGCCCGCCGCCACGCCCACCGGGGCGGCCCGGTCAATCTGGACCAGCTCGTCCGGTGTGAACGTCACGTTCAGGGCAGCCAGATTTTCTTGCAGATACTTCACGCGTTTGGTTCCGGGAATCGGGGCGAAGTCCTGCGGTCCCCGACTCAGCACCCAGGCCAGGGCCAGTTGCGCGGTGCTGACGCCTTTCTGAGCCGCAAGCCGCTCCAGTTCGGTGACCACTTGCAAGTTTCTGGCAAAGTTCTCGCCCATGAAGCGCGGACTCTGGCGGCGGTAGTCGCCCGCCGGAAAATCGTCCGGCGATTTGAACTGCCCGGTCAGGAAGCCGCGCCCCAGCGGACTGTACGGCACGAAGCCGATGCCCAGTTCGCGCAAGGTGGGAATGATCTCGTCCTCGGGTTCACGGCTCCAGAGGCTGTATTCGGTCTGGAGCGCCGTGATCGGGTGAACCGCGTGCGCCCGCCGGATCTGCTCCGGGGTGGCCTCGCTCAACCCCAGGTAGCGCACCTTGCCCTGCTGTACCAGCTCGGCCATCGCGCCCACCGTTTCTTCAATCGGTACATTGGGGTCCACGCGGTGCTGGTAATACAGGTCAATGGTGTCTACGCCTAGGCGTTTCAGGCTGGCGTCCACGCTCTGGCGCACATACTCCGGCCTGCCGTTGATGCCCAGAAACTGCCCTTCCGGGCCGCGCATGTTGGCAAACTTGGTGGCGATGACCACCCGGTCACGCACGGGCCGCAGAGCCTTACCCACCAGTTCCTCGTTGATGAAGGGGCCGTACATGTCGGCGGTGTCAAAAAAGTTGATGCCGCCGTCGAGCGCCGCCTGAAAGACCCGCAGGTTCTCGGCCTCGTCGCTCTGCCCGTAGAACTCGCTCATGCCCATGCAGCCCAGGCCCAGGCGGCTGACCGTGAGGCCCTGACTTCCCAATCTGATGGTGTCCATGTTCCGTTCCGTCATTTCAATGTCCTCCGGTGGTCTCGCAGCTTGTACCTTCGCTGGCTGGAAGGGGCGCACAGCCGCCCGCACGGTCATACTTCACGATTTTCTGCTCGATGGCCTTCAGGTTTTCCCCCAGCGCCGCAATCTGGGCGGTCACGGCCCGCTGGTGCGACACGAGCAGTTCTCGCCGCTCGGCAACGGTGTCTTCCCCCGCCCGCACCAGCGCCATGTAGCGCCGGATCAGGCTCATCGGCATGCCCGTGCCCCGCAGCACCAGCAGGAAGCGCAACAGGCTCAGCTCGCTTTCGCCGTAGCGGCGCTGGGCGTGGCGGCTGTCTGGCGGCTGAACGGTTTCCGTCTCCCTTGCAGCAGGCAGGCGCGGCACGTTCAGCAGGCCGTCGCGCTCGTAGTAGCGCAGGGTATGGACGCTCACGCCCAGCCGCAGCGCCGCCTCGCCGATGCTCAGGCCAGCCGCAGGAAGCACGGGAGCTTGTGGCGCAGCCGGTTGTGTGGAAGGCAGGACCGTCACGCCCTCACCGTACCCCCTGGAGCGCACTCGAAGTCAAGCGGTGCGGAAAGTGAAAATCAGCCGCCTGGCAAAGTGGCACCCAGACTTCAATCCTAGACCCCCAGGTACGCGCTCCGCACCCGGTCATCGTGCAGCAGTTCGTCGCGGCTGCCCTGGGTGACCACGTGCCCGCCCTCCATCACGTAGGCTCGGTGCGCGATGCCCAGCGCGGCAAAGGCGTTCTGCTCGGCCAGCAGCACGCTCACGCCCGCCTCGTTGACGCGCTGCACGGCGGCGAACACCTGATCGACCACCAGCGGCGCGAGGCCCAGGCTCGGTTCGTCGAGCAGCAGCACTTTTGGCCGGGCCATCAGCGCACGTCCGATGGCAACCATCTGCTGCTGACCGCCCGACAGGCTTCCGGCGGGGTCGGCCCGCTTGTCGTGCAGAATGGGAAACAGGGCGTAGATGCGCTCCAGTTCAGCCTGGTTGCCAGCCGAGTCGCGGCGGTGGGTGTAGGCGCCCAGCCGCAGGTTTTTTTCCACGCTCAGCAGTGGAAACAGCAGGCGGCCTTCCGGGCACAGCGAGACGCCCAGGGCCACGCAGCGCTCCGGGCGGCCCAGGGTGAGCGTCTCGCCCTGGTACACCGCGTCGCCGCCGCTGGGGCGCTGGAGGCCCGAGATCGTCCTGAACAGGCTGCTCTTGCCCGCGCCGTTGGCCCCCAGCAGAACCACGATCTCGCCGCTGTTCACCGTCAGGTTCACGCCGTGCAGGGCGGTGTACGCGCCGTAGCGCACCGAGAGGTTGCGGACCTCAAGCATGCGGGGTTCCTCCGGTAGCCGAAGTGGTGGTGGCCGACACCACGTCTTTGGCATTCTGGATCAGGTCGGCCTTCAATTCGGCCTGGATGTGCGGCGCGGCGTGACCGCCCAGGTACGCCTCGACCACCGCCGGATCACGGCTGACCTGCCCCGGAGACCCCTCGGCGATCTTCTGACCGTGGTGCAGCACCATGATGTGGTCGGCCAGTTTCATGACCATGCTCATCTTGTGCTCGATAAGAACCACCGTCAGGCCGCCCGCCGCCAGTTCGCGGATGGTGCGGGTCAGGTTCACCGTTTCCTCGGGGTTGATGCCCGCCGCCGGTTCGTCGAGCAGGAGAACTTGTGGGCCGGTGGCGAGCGCCAGGGCGATGCTCACGCGCTTCTGGGCCTCCTGGGTCAGGCTGCCCGCCAGGGTATGCGCCTGTTCTTCCAATCCCACGCGGCGCAGCGCCTGCATGGCGGCCTCCTCGCTGGCCCGCCCCTCGCGGCGCTCCCGGCCCGTGGCGAGCAGCGCGTCCCAGAGGCCACTGCGGGTGCGGACCCGGTGGCCCAGCACGGCGTTTTCCAGCACGCTCAGTTCCCTGTAAATCGTGGTGGTCTGGAAGGTGCGCGCGATGCCCAGCCCTACGACCTCGTGGGTGGGCAGCCGGGTGATGTCCTGCCCGCCGAAGGTGATGGTGCCGCTGGTGGGCTTGTAAAACCCGCTGATCAGGTTGAAAAAGGTGCTCTTGCCCGCCCCGTTCGGCCCGATGATCGCCGTGATGATGCCCGGGGTGACGCTGCCGGTCACGCCCTGCACCGCCTGATTGCCGCCGAAACGGATGCCCAGATTGTCAAACGCCAGCATCCTGCACCCCCTTCCCGGCCTTGCGACCTGACAGGGAGGCCGTGCGGCGACCCCGCAGATGCTCCCACAGGCCCGCCAGCCCCGCCGGGAAGAAGAGAACGAGCAGCACCAGCAGCGGCCCGAACACAATGTACTGGTAGTCCTGAAGCCCCTGGATGCTCTGCTGGAGCACCCGGATGATCAGGGTGCCCAACAGTGGCCCGGCCAGCGTGCCCACGCCGCCCACCAGCAGGTACAGCAGAATGGTGAAGGTGGTGGTCGGCCCGGTGATGGCGGCCCCCAGAAAGCCGATGTACACCGCGTACAGTCCGCCCGCGAAGCCCGCCAGCGCTGTGGAGAGCATCATCACGCGCAGCTTGTGGGTATAGACGTTGATGCCAGCACTTCTGGCCAGGTCTTCCCCACCCCGGACGGCGATGAGTGAGCGCCCGAACAGTGAGGAGCGCACTCGCGCCACCAGGAAAATGGTCAGGGCCAGAGACAGCAGCGCCAGATAGTAGAAACTCAGCGATTTGCCGAAATCGATGCCCAGCAGCTTCGGGGCGGCGATCCCGTTCAGGCCGTCGTTGCCGCCGGTCAGGGCGTCCCACTTGTTGATCACCTGGGTAATAATGACGCCCACGCCCAGCGTGAAGATGGCAAACACGTCGTCGCGGGTGCGGAACGCCACCAGTCCCAGCAGCAGCCCCAACACGGCGCACAACGCGACGCCCAGCGGCCAGGCCAGCCAGAAGCTCCAGCCCGCCTTGAGCGTCAGCAGACCGACCGTATACGCCCCGATGCCGAAAAACCCCGCGTGCGCCAGCGGCAGCAGCCCGGCGTAGCCCAGCATGACGTTCATGCCGTAGGCGGCAATCGAAAAGATCATCACGTTGATCGCGACGTCGAGCACGTAGCCCGACCTGACCAGCAGCGGCGCGAGGGCCGCGAGCAGCAGCACGAGCAGCCAGGGCCAGCCGGTGGGCAGGGCACGCGCAGGAGCAGCGGTCACGCCGTCCGCCTGAACAGGCCCTGGGGCCGGATCGCCAGCACGATCACCAGCACCGCGAAGCCCACCACGTCGGCAAAGTTACTGCCCACGAACACGCCGCCGAAGGTCTCGGCAAAGGCCAGCAGAAAGGCCCCCACGATGGCCCCCGGCACGCTGCCCATGCCGCCCAGCACGATGATCGCAAAGACCTTGAGGTTCATCACCTCACCCATGCTGGGCGACACCAGGCTGGTCGGCGCGTACAGGCTGGCGGCCACCGCAGCCAGCGCCCCCGAGATGAAGAAGGTCAGGGACGCCACCCGGCTGACGTTGATACCCACCAGCCGCGCCCCCTCACGGTTCTGGGCCATTGCCTCGATGGTGGCTCCGGTGGTGGTGCGCTTGAGAAAGTAAAACAGCGCCAGCATCACCACCAGCGACGCCCCGATGATCAGGAGCCGCTGCGCCGTGATGCTGACGTTGCCGAAATTAACGATGCCGGTGACGGGCGAGGGCAGAATCTTGAAATCGGCCCCGAACACCTGCGGGTGCGCGATCACGGCCTCCAGAAAGAACAGC
>JANXWI010000103.1 GCA_025351205.1 Deinococcus sp. | reverse complement strand
TGCTGGCAGCCGGGCTACTCTGCATGGCCCATTCCAGCGTCTCAGACACCTGCTCCCGGTGCTGCTGGGGCGTGTCGAAGGCGCTGAGCAGTGCGCGCACCGCCGCTGTGTATTCGCTTTTCCAGGGCATGCGGCCCACCGGAATCCCGGCGGGCAGGTCGAGGGTCAATCGGTGCAGCGTCTCGGAAAAGTCGAGCAGGGAGGTGCTGGCGACCTCCTCGGCGTCGTGGTCCTGGGACGCGACCCAGTACACCGGAATCACCGGGGCCTGCGGCGTGTCCAGCTGGCGGGCCAGCAGCAGGGCACTCGCGCCCTTGTGGACGCTGTAGGCCGGGCCGCCCAGCACCCCCGCCTGCTGCCCGGTGACCACCACCGCCGAGTTGGGGACCTCCAGCCGCCTGAGCTGCGCCTCCAGGGCTGGGTTGAGGGTCCCGAGCTGGGCATGGTACTCACGCAGGGCCGAGGTGAGCGCGGCCCGGTCCAGTTCGGGCCTGAACGCGGCGCGCTGTGCCAGCTGCGGCAGGTCGGAGGGGTGCAGGCGAAACAGGCCGGGCAGCTCGCCGCCCTGGTACGCCTGGGCAATGCTTTTCCTGGCGCTTTTGCCGGGGGCAGAAGCCGCGCCTTTGTCTGTAGCCCCCCTGTCCGGGGCGGGCCGATCAGAAACGGGCCGCACGGGAGAACTCACGCGCCCAGCGGCTGCCGCGCCGCGTCTTCAAGCCCGGCCAGATCGGTCACCACGATTCGGCGGTAACCCAGGTCGAGCAGGCCGCGCGTCCGGAAATCGCCCAGCAGCTTGGTGATGGTCTCGCGGGTCGAGCCGACCACGTAGGCCAGGTCCTGATGCGAGATGCGGCCCCGCAAGGCCACGGGGCTGACCGGGCTGGCCCCGGCGTGGGCCGACTGTGTCTGAGCCGCCTGTGTCTGGACCATACGTGTCTGGGTCGTATGTGCCTGGTTCATATTTGTCTGGGCCGTATGTGACTGGGCCGTATGCTCCTGGGGCTTCTGTTCCGGGGCTGGCCGCTCCTGGGCGGCGCTCTCGTGGGCCAGTTGCAGCAGCGCCAGCGCCAGCCGCTGCGAGACTTCCAGAAACACCAGCTGCGACAGCCGCTCCTGAAGGCTGCGGGTCTGCTTGGCCACCTGGGCGGTCAGGGCCACGGCCATGTCCGGGTGCTGGCGGATCAGCCCGCGCAAGTTGTCGCCGCCGAGAACTAACGCCTCGACGTCGTCCATCGCCTCGGCGTACAGCCCGTAGCTGCCGCCGGGCGTGAGGGTCGCCATGCCCAGCACCTCGCCCTGCCCATGCACGCTGACCGTCACCTCTCTGGCCCCGCTTCCCAGGCGGTACAGCCGCACGTGGCCCCCGGTCAGGGCGAAGGCGGCCTCGGCCACGTCGTCACTGTGGTGAAGCAGGCTGCCCCGGCTCCACTGGAGGGTGCGTGCGGAACTCAGGACGGCGGCCCTGGCCTCGGTGCTCAGGGCGTGAAGAAAACTGGGCAGCATATGGGCACAGTATCAGCAGCAGAGGCCAGGGCCAAAGGCGAGAGAGGCCACGATTGACGGGTGGCGGAACGTCTCGGCCTGTGATGTACGGATTCCTGCCGGCCCGGATTGTTTCCATCAACCGGAACCATCGGAATTCGTCTTCCCGGTGACCTCAATGCGTTCCGTGGCCTCTACAGACCCGTGCTACACTCCGCGCTGTCATGGCCCAGTCCGGTTCTATCCAGTCCAGTTCTGTCCAGTCCAGTTCTGCCTCCTCCCAGGTCCGGCCAGCACGCCTGGACCTGCTCGGCCACCCGCTCGATCCCGTGTCGCTGCCCGCTGCCCTCGATCTGCTCAGCGCCTGGATCGCCGGGCCGAGAGAGGGGCGCACGGTGGTCACGCTCAATCCGGAATTCATCATGCAGTGCCGCTCGGGTGGCCCGCAGGCCGCCGAATTCACCCAGGCCATCGCAAAGGCCGATCTGGTCAGCGCCGACGGCGTGGGCATCGTCTGGGCGGCGCGGCAGCTGCTGGGCGAGGAGGTGCCGCGCGCGCCCGGCTTCGACCTCTCGGCGGGCCTGATGAAGCGGCACGGCGCGGGCCTGAACGTGTTCTTCCTAGGTGCGAAACCGGGCGTGGCCGAGGTGGCGGCCCAGAACGCCCACGAGCAGTACGGCGTGCGGGTGGCGGGCGTCCACAACGGCTATTTCGACCCCGCCGAAGACGCGCGGGTGGCCGCCCTGGTCGGGGCCAGCGGCGCGGACCTGCTGCTGACCGCCATGGGCGCGGCGCGTCAGGAAATCTTTAACGAGTACTGGCGCGAGGTTCTCAACGTGCCGGTGATGATGGGTGTGGGCGGCGTGCTGGACGTACTGGCGGGCACGGCCAGCCTCGCGCCTGCCTGGACTCGCCGCCTGGGCGTGGAGTGGCTGTGGCGCGTGGCCGGAGACCGCAGACGCTGGGGCCGCGCGCCCGCGCTGGCAGGGTTCGTGAGGCTGGTGCAGCGGGAGAAGCGTCGGAAGGGTTAAATGCCCTTATTCGTTCCAGGGATTGAAGACCGCAATATTCAACGAAAGGAAATCACTGGTGTTGCGTGTGATCAACGTCAATCCATGAGAGGAAGCAGTCGCGGCAAGCATGGAATCAAGAATTGCAGGAGGCTGACGACGGGCCGCCTCTGTTCCGGTCAACTGCCCCCAGCGCAGAGCAACCGGCGTGTCGAACGGGAGAATTCTTTCTGCGAATTGCGGGAGCAGAACCGTATCGAGCCACAGCCTGAGCCGCTGAGCACGTACAGACTCGCGGTTCTGAAGGAGATGGATTCCCCGTTCCAATTCGGCCACCGTCACACTGCTGATGAATGTCTGCTGCTCGTCCAGGTCACGCAGAAAGTTCATCACTTGTGGGGACGGCGAGGGTTTATTGCGTTCGCTCACCACATTGGTGTCGAGCAGTACGCGACCTAGCGAGATGGTTTTGCCTATGAATTCAGTCACAACTCAATGTCCCGTACCTCCGTACGTCGATCACGCTCCAGCCAGTCGTTATCCCAGTTCTCACCTTCTGGGGCAGAAAAATCCATAGCGCCACCCAGCGCCTCCCAGGCACTTCTGGGGCGCTGAGTTGGCGCGAGCGAGGCTGAATCCATCGGCGTGACGAGAGCGACGGGCTTGCCATGCCGTGTAATGACCTGCGGCTCAAGCTCAGCGTCCCGTATCAACTGAGAAAGGTGGGCCTTCGCATCTTCCAGTTTCCAGGTTCTGGTCATTTTTCCTCCGGTCCGACCAGTTTAGCAGTCGTGGACTGACCAGATTGTGAAAGCTCAATCCGGTAGCGCCGCCCTGTTGCCCCGTCCGGATTGACCACCAGCCCATTCAGCACGCCACCAGCCTTCTCGATCACGCGAATGGAGGCCGCGTTACTACTGTCACAGTGCAGCAGCACC
>JANXWI010000098.1 GCA_025351205.1 Deinococcus sp. | reverse complement strand
CCGGCCCGATAAAGCGGAACACCTGCCAGTACGGAAAATTCCACGGCATCACCGACAGGACCACGCCCAGCGGCTGATACGTCACGTAGGCCTGCTGGGCTTCCGTGGTCACCTGTTCGTCGGCCAGAAACTTCTCGGCGTTCTGGGCGTAGTAGCGGCAGCCCACGGCGCACTTCTGCACCTCGGCCACGGCGGCACTCAACGTCTTGCCCATCTCGCGTGTCGCCAGCTCGCCCAGTTCCTGCTTGCGGGCCTCCAGAATGTCGGCGGCGCGGTTCATCCATGCACTTCTCTCGGCAAAGGTGGTCAGGCGGTAGCTCTCAAAAGCACGTTGGGCGCGGGCCAGCCGCTCCTCGACCTGCGGCGGGGTCAGGGTATCGTAGCTGGCAAAGGTCTCGCCCGTGGCCGGGTTGACGCTGTGCATCTGCCCCGACTTGCTGCTGGCCTGATCCTGTGCTGCCTGATCCTGTGCCGTCTGGTTCTGGGTTGTGGTCATGCCTTTCAGTGTCGCCTTTCAGACCAGAACACGGCAAGAGGGGTGGCACCCGGTCTGGCACGGCACTGGCCTCCAAACGTTAATCAATCGGCTTGAGGCCCGCCAGAATCTGCGCCCGCCGAGGTTCCAGAAAAGGCGGCAGCACCAGCTTTTCGCCCAGCGTGGCCGCGTCCTCGTCTACGGCGAAGCCCGGCCCCTGGGTCGCCAGCTCGAACAGCACGCCGTTCGGTTCGCGGAAGTACAGGCTGCGGAAGTAGTGGCGGTCCACCGGGCCGCTGCTCTGCACGCCCAGGTGCTGAAGCCGCTCGGTCCAGGCGCTGTAATCTGCGTCGGGAATGTTGAAGGCCACGTGATGCACGCCGCCCGCTCCCGGCTGGGCCACCTCCAGGTCAGGCTGCACCGCGACGTGTAGCTCATTGCCGGGACCAGCCTGCGGACTGCCGGGCGCACCGATGCGGTAGACGTGAACCGTATGTGCAGCGTTGCCTGTATGCGGGTAGTCCGGGTGCGGGTAGGTGGAAACGGGCGTCATGTTCAGCAGTTTTTGCAGCAGCCTGTCGGTGGGGTACAGGTTCGGCACGCTCATCATCACCGGTCCCAGACCCCGAATCTGGTACTCGGCGGGCACCGGACTGGCGGTCCAGGGGTGAGCCTCGCCCGCGCCGCCGTCGTCTGTGAGCGTCAGGCGCTGGCCTTCCGGGTCCTCGAAGGGCAGGGTCAGCCGCCCGCCCTGCTCACGCACCTCGCCCACCGCCGCGCCCAGGCTGTCCAGACGCGCCCGCCACCACGTCAGCGCGGCCTCGCCGTTCACGCGCAGCCCGGTGCCGCTCACCGTGTGGTTGCCCCGGCGCTCACGCGGCACGTTCCAGTCGAAAAAGGTCAGGTCGCTGCCGGGACTGGCCTGTCCGTCGGCGTAGAACAGGTGGTAGGCGCTGGTGTCGTCCTGATTTACGCTGCGCTTGACCAGTCTCATGCCCAGCACCCCGGTATAGAACTGTTTGTTGGCGCGGATGCTGCTCGATACCGCCGTGACGTGGTGCAGACCCAGGAGGTTCAACATGAAGCCATGATGCACCACCGGCGCGGCGCGCTGCCGGGCGCTGGGTTGCGCGGGTCTGGAGCAAGCGAATCTGGGCAAGACCCGCCGCTCCACGCCATCAGGTGTGCGCGGCCCGGCTTTCCTTCTCTGCCGCTACCTCTCCGGGGCCAGTGACCAGCGCTCGAAGCCGTCCTCGCCCACGGTACCGATGCTGGTCTGGCTGCCGCCGCTGGCCTGGGTCGTCTGGTTGCTGGCGACCCGGTTCCAGCCCGCCTTGAGGCTCAGACCGTAGCTGGCCACCGCCTGAATGCTCCCCACCGGACACGACAGCTGGCCCGTCACGTTCACGGCCTGACTGGCAAAGATGAACAGCCGCCGGGTCACGCGCACCGGACTGCCGCCCCGGTCTTCGCTGATCAGGGTGTAGGCGTTCTTCTGTCCAGAGACCGGGTACGCCGTGACGTCGCCCAGGCTGTAGAACTTCGCGGCGCTGCTGGCCCTGACCGTGTTGGTGCAGCCGGCGGGCAGTTCTGCCGGCACCAGACTATCTTGCAGCAGCGGGGTCATGGTCTGGGCGTCGGGCAACAGGATAGTAAAGCGCCCTACCCGGTCCAGGTCGGCGCTGCTCAGGGTCTTCAGGTCGTCGCTCAGAAACTCCACGCTGCCGGCCCCGTAGGTCCAGTTTCTCACCTCGCCGCGCACCTGGGTCAGCGATTTACCGGAGCAGGAGATCAGGCCCAGAAGCAGAAAGGGCAGCGTCAGCAGACGGACAGCAGGCATGTGGTCAAGATAGCGCCAGGGAGCGGCACGTCTGTCCCTGCCTTCCACCTCTACCTCTGCCTGCGCTGGCGGCGAGGCCTGCCCGCTCAGTCTGAAGCCTTGAGTTTCTCGGCCTCACGCCCGGCCTCGGCCTGAATGCCCTCCAACGTGTTCAGCTGTTCGTCCTTGCTGGCCGCCGTCTCGGAAACCCCCTTGACCGCCGCCTCGCCGATGCTGCCCAGCTTTTCGAGCTGCTTGCTGCCAGGGGCGTCGAGTGCCGTGATGCGCTCCACCACCTGTTCGCCCACGTTGCCCAGCACCTCCAGTTCGTCCTCGGCGCTCAGGCTCTGCAACTCGCCCAGCCGCTGCTGATAGGCCACACTCACGGCGTCGAGCGCCTGAAGCTGTTCGAGCGTGCCCACCTCGGCGCGGGCCGCCTCAATCATCAGGTTCAGGGCGCGAATCTGCTGACGCACCCGCTCCAGCACCCGTTCCAGCTTGCGGGCATTGAGGTCAGACAGCGGCGTGCCTATCACCTCGGCCAGCGCCTGCTGAATGACCTCCTCGAGTTCCTGGGCGGCACCGACCTGCTGGTTTCCCGACGCGACGATGCCCTCCAGCGTGCGCTGCTGATCGTCGCGGGGTTCCTGTCCAGCGGCCAGAGGCAGTTCGCGCAGGGTCTGTGTGGTCAGATTCACCACCTGCCGCAGCGCGTCGGTGCTGGCAAACTGGCTGCGGCCCGCCCGGATGATCTCTTCGAGCAGACTCGTCTGCTGCCAGCCCGCCGCGCCCACATGCTCACGAGCACGGGCCTCGTTCAGCTTGCGCTGCTGCTCACGGCTGCGCTCGCCCAGTTCTCTCAGGGCGCTGTTCACGTCGGGCGCAGGGTTTACTGGCACTGCATCTACTGGCATTGGGTCTGCCTCGTCTGGGTCTGTCTTGTCTGATGCTGCCTTATCTGCTACTGGCGTGTCTGACGCTGTCCAGATCGGCGCTGTGTCGTCTGGCGCTGGCGTGTCCAGCAGCGCAGAGAGGTCGGAACCGGGCAGGGTATTCATGACTCATGCTGCCGTTTGCCACCAGCTGACTTAGCGGCTTGATTCACATTTGATCCGCCGCCGCATCACACCGGACTTGAGCCTGGAAGCCACGGCCTGTATACTCCTAAAGTTTGCCCCGGTGAATCCGGGCGCGAGATCGGAGCTGTGAAGGTCTCTTCCGGGTGCGCCGCCTGCGCGGGCAGCACGCACGCCGACTGGGACGGTCCGCCAGCCAGGAGTATCTATGACCATGAGAATCAACAAGGGCGCGATTCTGCGCTCCGTCGAGCAGCCCCACATCAAATCCGGCCTCCCCGACTTTCAGCCCGGCGACACCATCCGGGTGGAAACCAAGGTGGTGGAAGGCACCCGCACCCGCAACCAGGCCTTCGAGGGCGTGGTGATCGCCATCAACGGCTCGGGCAGCCGCAAGAGCTTCACCGTCCGCAAGATCAGCTTTGGTGAGGGCGTGGAGCGCGTGTTTCCGTACAGCAGTCCGCTGGTCGCCAAGGTCAGCGTGCTGGAGCGCGGTAAAGTGCGCCGCGCCAAGCTGTACTACCTGCGCGACCTGCGAGGCAAGGCCGCCCGCATCAAGAATGACCGTGGCCGCGTGATGAAAGACGCCGCCCGCGCCCTGCGCGCCAAGGCCGAGGCCAGCAGCAAGGCCGACGCCGACAAAGCTGAGGCCAGCAGAACAGCTGAGGCC
>JANXWI010000065.1 GCA_025351205.1 Deinococcus sp. | reverse complement strand
CAGCTTTGTGCGGTATGGGGCTGAGTTACTCATGAATGCGCTCAGGTGGCGTCTGGATGGGTTGGAAGCGTTGCTGCTTGTCCTCATCAGTCCTTTTCCTGCGCCAGGAGCGGCTTGAAGGCAAGGTGTCCGGTACTGAGCCCACCCACTTTAGTGGGTGGTAGTTGAGTCCTGTCTTGGGCAGAACAGCGCGCTTGAGCACGCTTGCCCGCTCCAGTCGGTCAAAAAGAGAAAGCCTTTTTGACAAATGCTCTAGGGCATCAGGGATTGAACCGTGCCAGCACGATGTGGCTCACACCCTTGATGTCAACTGACCCCGCGATGACAATCTTGCCGTCGGGCTGACGGAAAAGAGATGCAATCTGGAAGAGACTCTCGGTGGCTTCCAGTGGCACCATCCCGTTCTTGTTCAGGCCGTAGGCGCTGTCCAGCTTCCCATCAGGAAGATACTGGATAAAGGAATAAACGTTCGTCGAATCAGCGGTGAACACATTCCCGATGACCATGAACTTGCCAGAAGGCAACGCCGTCGACGTCTGAAATCCCAGCCCGTGTGACCCGGTGGTGACGGTGTTTCCCCCGGTGCCGAAGGAAGGATCAGGACTTCCGTCAGCGCGGTATTTTGCCAAACCGATGTTGACCGCTGGCTCGCCGTTCGCGGTCACCCAGGCGTCGCCGGCGAGCAGGATGCCGCCATCAGGCAGGACGGTCATCGCCCTGGCGATGGCGGCGTGATCGCCGCTGCTCAGGCCCACCACCGTCACGACCTTACCCTGTTTTCCGAATGAGGAATCGAGTTTTCCACTGGCCAGGTACCTCAGGAGGGCGAACCCACCGGGCGAGGACGCACTGTTAGATGAACCGGCAATGAGAATGCGGCCGTCCTTCAGCAGCTCCATTGTCGTGGCGTCACTGGCGGTGCCGGAGCCGACCGCTGTGGTGGTGACGCCGTGATCGCCGAACGACGGGTCGAGGCTGCCGGTGGCGGTGTAGCGCAGGAGCGCCACCTTTGACGCATTGTTGTCACTCGGGGCGATACCGGCCACCAGAATCCTGCCGTCTGGCTGCACCACAACCGCGTGGGCACCGGACAGAGAATAGCCGTTGCCGACTGTCGTGATGGCCTTGCCCTGGGATCCAAAAGACGTATCGAGCGCCCCCGCCGGGGTGTACCGCAGCAACGCGAAGTCAGTGTGGTGGGTGCGGCTGAACACGTAGCCCGCGACCAGAATCTTGCCGTCTGGCTGCACCGCCACCGCAAAGGCCTGGTCAGCGACGGCGGCCTGGCGCACTGCCGTCACGACCCGACCACCGGTGCCGAAGCTGAGATCAGGTTTTCCGGAGGTGTCAAACCTCTTCAGGAGAAAGTGAGGAACGTTTCCGGAGCCGTTCTGGTAGCCGGCGACCAGGATCTTCCGGTCCGCCTGAACGGTCATGGCCTGCGCGTACTCACTCTGGACGGTGTCACTGATCACACTGCCGTCCTGACCAAAGGTCGAATCAAGCGAGCCTGCCTTCGCCGAGGTGGTGAGCACGGCCTGAACGGCCCGACCGGCCGGAAGCGCCGGCCGGGACTGGACAGCACGAGACGGGGCGCTGAAGAGGGCAATACCTCCGGTCAGAAGGCAGCTGACAGAGATGAACCAGAGGAAAGCGCGACGTGTTCTGGACATGGTGTTCCTCCAAGATATTGGGACGCTCGAACTTGGCCTGGGACCGTCCAGGCGGTGGGCGTGGTGGGTCCTTGACGACACTAGAACGGGGGCACCAGCGAACAGACAGCGAGAGTTGAACAGATCATCCCAGAAAAGTACATGCGTGCTCCTTACAGGCCGTTCCTTCACGCTGCCGACCAGAACAACAGTGTAGAAACCAGGCGTGACACTTCGCGTGACACAAGCCCAGGACAGGCGCAACAGCTGTTGTACACGCTGAGATCCTTAGAGCAAGCTGATCTGTCATCCGAAGTTCAGGAGCGGACAACTCCGGTTTTTTGCCGTTCCTAGAAGGCAAAGCTTTGCGCTTCCTTTCTGTCCCTCGACAGGAATGGCAGAAGGCGTTGTCTTGGTGGTGTGACCAACCCACCAGGGTGGACATCACCAGCGAGAAGCGGCGGCCGCCGCCCCGCCGCCCCGCCGCCCAGTCCGGAACCGGCGGCGAGGCCAGTCGGAGCGCCACTCCTGACGGCCAGACTTCACGACGACACCTGACCGCTCGTCACTCCTGCCCGCCCGAGCGCGTGAGGAAGAACCCGGCCAGCAGGAAGGCCAGTGTCAGCACGCCCAGCACCCACGCCACCGCCGGATTCGGCTGGAAGAACTGCTTCATCTCGCCCAGCAGGAAGCCCGTTGCCAGGCCCAGGCAGATCATGCCCCACTCCCGCCGGGTGCGTTTCATGCTTCCTCTTTGCCGGGCATTCGAGCGGCGCTGTGAGTTCCTGGCTTGAAGGGCGCGGCCGTACCCTCAGGCCACTCCAGAAAGGCGCGCGCGATGGCGGGGTGCAGGTCGAGTTCCAGTTCGGCGGGACTCTGCGTCCAGTGGCCTTCGAGTTCGAGCTGAACGGTGGTGGCGGGCCAGTCGAGGGGACGCAGCGTCAGGGTGCTGGCGTACTCGTCGGAGAGGGTCAGCCGCAGGGCCTGCAGGCCGGCCGGGCCTCGCGTCCAGTCGGCCGGGACGTGCAGGGTGACACTGCGCCTGGAGTTGTGCATGAACAGAAGATAGCGCATGGGTTTAAGTTCGGGGGGTGAGGTGCACCCATGAGCCAGGGCCACCGCAAAGTCGGGACTGATCGTCCAATTTCTTGTC
>JANXWI010000060.1 GCA_025351205.1 Deinococcus sp. | reverse complement strand
GCGCGGCTTCGTGAAGAGCAACCGCGAACTGGAGGGCCAGATCAGGAAGGTGGCGCTGGAGGCCATCGAGACCGGCCTGCGCGAGAAGAAGCGCAACGAAGACCTGCGCGACGACATGTACGGCGCAGTGCGGCGTTTTGTCCGCAAGGCCACCGGGCGCAATCCGGTGCTGATTCCGCTGCTGGTGGACTGAAAACAGGTGGATTCGCAGGTTCCGTTACCCTGCTGCTGAGCCGTATCCCTCTCCGACAAGGGCGAGGGGTGAAATCTGAAAAAGGGGCCAGAGATTTGATTCTCTGGCCCTTTATTTATCTGTTTCAAATTGAAACCATCAATAGTTCTGGGTTTTCCAGCAACCGAATCACTTCCTTGCAGAAGCGGGCGGCCTCTGCGCCGTCCACTAAGCGGTGATCGAACGACAGCGACAGGTACATCATGTCGGCGGCCACGATCTGACCCTCGGCATTTACGATGGGCCGCTTCACAATGCTGTGAACGCCCAGAATGGCGGCGTCGGGCACGTTGATGATCGGGAAGCTGAACAGCGCCCCCACGCTGCCGATGTTGGTCACGCTGAAGCTGCTGCCCGCCAGCTCGCCCGGCGTCAGGGTGTTGCCCCGCGCCTTCCCGGCCAGGGTGTTCACCTGCTGCCCCAGTTCCAGCAGGCTCAGGCGGTCTGCGTCACGGATGACGGGCACGGTCAGGCCCACGTCGGTGGTGACTGCCATGCCCAGGTGATAGTAGTTCTTCTGAACCACCTCGCCGCTCGCCTCGTCCAGCGAGGTGTTCAGGCTGGGATACTTCTTCAGGCCCGCCACCACCGCCTTGAAGATGAACGGCATGTAGCTCAGTTTTTCCGGGGCCAGGGCGGCGTTCAGGCGGCCCCGCAGCGATACCAGGGCCGAGAGGTTGGCCTCGTCCACCGTCAGGGTCCGCACGGTGTACAGGTGGCTGGCCTGCATCTGCGTGGCGATGGCCCGCCGCATGCCCCGCAGCGGCACGCGGGTTTCCAGGTGCTCGTAGCCTCCGGGCGTGCGGTACTGCACGGGCGGAACGTTCAGGCCGCCCGCGCCGGGTCTGGCCTGCGTGCCCGGGAGCTGGGGTGCCGGAGCTGCCGGGGGCTGGACTGGCCGAGGCTGAACTGGCGGAACCTGTGGCGCTGAACGCTGTGCAGGCACGTCCTGCCGATCCAGACGCTGACCCTGCACGTGCTGATGAATGTCCAGCGGGCGTACCCGGCCATTCGGGCCGCTGCCGCTGACCTGGGCGATGTCCAGGCCCAGTTCGCGGGCCAGCTGGCGGGCGGCAGGTACGGCCAGAACGCGCTCTGAACGGTTGGCGGCAGACTGCACAGCCGGAACCTGGACCGCCGGGGCCTGTACAGCCGGAGCCTCCAGCACGGCGGCGGTGCCAGGCGTCCGCAGCCCGCTGACCCGCAGCTGCTCGGTATGCTCGACCACCTTGAAGAGGCTGGTGTCGATCTCCTCGTCCTCAGCTGGCCCAGCACCGGGCAATGTGGTGGGCGGGGCCGGGGTCTCCCCTGCTGCCGAAGCGTCGGTGCTGGGAAGCTGGGCGTCCGTAACCTGTGCGTCTGAGACCTGGGCGTCCGAATCCTGGGCGTCCGAGAACAGGGCCAGGGCGGCGTGAACGGCCACCACCGCGCCTTCCGGGGCCAGGTGCTTTTCCAGCACGCCCGCAAAGGGGCTGGGCAGTTCCACCGTCACCTTGTCGGTCATGACCTCGCAGATGGGCTGCTCCAGCTCGACGCGCTCACCCTCCTGCACCAGCCACTTCAGAATTTCACCCTCGATGACGCTCTCGGCCAGTTCTGGCATCAACAATTGCCTTGACATCTGTTCTCCTTTGAATATTACTGGACGCTGCAAATACTGATCTGTCTGGCGATTATGACGAGGACTTCACATGTTTTGCTTGTAATATTCCTGAGTCGCATTTAATTCTTTTGATTCTATGTTAAATCTACCTTATAATAATAGCTTTGCAGATATAAACCATAGTCAGCGCAGCAGAAAAGCGCGGATCAGGCCGTACACCACGAACGCCGCTCCCAGCGCCTGGATCCAGCGTTCGCCGCGCGCATAGACGAAGGTGCTGACGCCCAGGGCGGCGAACATGGCCCCCACCAGCACGCTGTTCCAGGGCACGGGCAGTCGGCCTGCCAGGGCGTACAGCGCGAAGCCGATGATCAGCCCGAAGGCTCCGAGCGCCTGCCGTGAAAGGTTCACAGGCTCTGTTCTGATAGAGACTGGTTCAGAATATGGGGCATCAGTAGTTCAGTACCTTGACGGCGGCGTTCAGGATGCGCCCGGCCCCCGGCAGGTAGATCCGGTCCTGTACGTACGGATACGGCGTGTCGAAGCCCGCCACCTGAAGCACCGGGGCCAGCAGGCTGTCGAACACCTCTTCCTGGATGCTGGAGGCCACCTCGCCCATGAAATTACCGATGCGCGGGGCCTCGCTGACCAGCACCACGCGCCCGGTCTTGGCCGCCGAGGCCATCACGGTCTCGCGGTCCCAGGGCACGAGGCTGCGCAGGTCGATCACCTCGGCGCTCACGCCCTCGGCAGCCAGCGCCTCGGCGGCCTTCTGGAGGTCGGGCATCACGCCGCCGTAGCCGATCAGCGAGATGTCGCTGCCCTGCTGCCGCACCGCCGCCCGGCCCAGTTCGACCACGTAGTCGGCGGTGGGCACCTCGCCCTTGGCGGCCCGGTACAGCCGTTTTGGCTCGAAGAACATCACCGGGTCTTCCCCGCGCACCGCGGCCCGCAGCAGCCCGAGGGCGTCGTAGGGGGTGCTGGGCATCACCACCTTGAGGCCGGGGGTGTGGCAGTAATACGCCTCCGGACTCTGGCTGTGGTGGTGCCCGCCCTTGACGCCGCCGCCCGACGGGGTGCGGATCACCAGCGGGCAGGTGAACTGTCCCCCGGAACGGTAGCGCAGCTTGGCGGCCTGACTGGTGAGCTGATCGAAGCCGGGGCCGATGTAGTCGGCGAACTGAATCTCGGCTATCGGGCGTAACCCGCGCACGGCCATGCCCACCGCCGCCCCCACGATGGCCCCCTCAGAGAGCGGCGTATCGAAGACCCGGCGCTCCCCGAACTCGGCCTGAAGGCCCGCCGTCGCCAGAAACACCCCGCCGCGCGCGCCCACGTCCTCCCCGAACACCAGCACGCGGGGGTCTCGGCGCAGCTCACCGCGCATGCCCTCGTTGACGGCCTGGATGAGCGTCATGGTCATGGTGGCGGGCTGCCCAGGGTTCGGCTGTTCGGGTTTCGGCTGGACGCTCTCCCCTGCCGCCTGCACCTCGGTATCGGCCCTCTTTTCCTCGGTGGCGGTCATGCTCCCTCCTGTACCTGCATGGCCTGCCCGCTCTGCTCCTGGCGCAGCGCCTCGTAACTGCGGCGCAGATGAACCGGCGTGTCGGAATACACGTCGTCGAGCATGCTCTGCCAGCCGGGAATACCACTGGACTCGGCCTGCTGCACCGCTCCCTCGATCTGGCGGTGAATGAGGGCCACGAAGTCGGCGCGTTCCTGGCTGCCGATCTCCTGTCCCTGCAAGGCCAGAAACTTCTCGAAACGGGTGATGGGGTCACGGTCCGTCCAGCCGCGCACCTGTTCACGGCTGCGGTAGTTTTTTTCGGCGTCGGCGTCGGCGTTGCTGTGCGACCCGACCCGGTAGGTCAGGCACTCCAGCAGGGCCGGGCCGCCGCCGTTCCTCATGCCGTCTGCCAGTTCCTTCACGGCCTGCTGCACCGCCAGCACGTCGTTTCCGTCCACGAAATAGCCCGGCATGCCGTAGGCCTGCGCCTTGATGTGGATGCTCTCGCTGCGGGTCTGGCGCTCGACGGGGGTGCTGATGGCCCACTGGTTGTTCTCGCAAATCAGCAGACAGGGGGCATTCTTGACTGCCGCCATGTTGATTCCGGCGTGCCAGTCGCCCTCGCTGGTCGCGCCGTCTCCGAAGGTACAGACCGTGACCTCGTCGAGTCCCAGATAAGATTGGGCCATCGCCATGCCCACGGCGGGCGGCACCTGCGAGGCGATGCTCGACGAGCCGCTGACAAATCGCGACGCCACCGACCCCGAATGGTGCGGCATCTGGCGGCCTTTGTTGAGGTCATTGTTGGAACCGACCATCTGCGCGACCACGTCAGTCAGTGACAGGCCCAGCCCCAAAGCGATGCCCTGATCGCGGTAGTACCCCCAGACCCAGTCGTGGCCGGGCCGAAGCCCCCTGGCGATGCCGATCTGGGTGGCCTCCATGCCGCTGGCCTGGGCATAGAAGGTGGTCCTGCCCTGCCTCAACAGCGTCACCAGCTTGCGGTCAAACTCGCGCACCAAGGTCATGCTCTGCCACAGCTCACGCAGCTGGGCGGGCGTCTGGTCAAAGGTCGCGCCGGGGCGCAGGTGTCCGTCTTCCAGAATGACCTGGAAGGGTTGAGTCGGAAAGGCTTCGAGCATCTGATCTCCTGACCTGAACTTCCGAGCTGGCCGGGCAGTTCAGAATGAATGGTGTAAAGGCCTGTCTAGCTGACATGACATTGTAACGCGCCCATTCTGAGGCCGGTTGGTGGGGCCGGTGGGAGTTGGCACAGGAACGGTCGGTTAGACTCCCCTGGTGAACGTTCAGGGCGGCAGATGGAATGTGCTGGTGATCGGCGGCGGGCACGCGGGCATCGAGGCGGCCTGGGCGGCGGCCAAATATGCCCCGGTGGCCCTGATGGTCGGCAACCCGGCCACCATCGGGCGGATGCCCTGCAACCCGGCGGTGGGCGGTCCCGGCAAGAGCCAGCTGGTGGCCGAGGTCACGGCCCTGGGGGGCCTGATGGGCCGCCTCGCCGACGAAACGTCCATTCACACCCGGCTGCTCAACCTGGGCAAAGGTCCGGCGGTCCACTCACTGCGGGTGCAGAACGAGCGCGACGGGTACGCCGAGCGGGCGCAGGAATATGTGCTGGGGCACCGAGGCATCACGGTCCTGCGCGCCGAGGCCGCCGACCTAGAGCCGGACGGTGAGGGCTGGAGTGTGATGTGTACCGATGGCCGCCGATTCTGCGCCCGCAGCGTGGTGGTCGCGGCGGGGACCTTTCTGCGCGCCCAGACCTGGTACGGGCGGCACACCCGAGAGGAGGGCCGTCAGGGCGAGCCACCGTCGCGTTTTCTTTCGAACCCGTTTGCGCGGGCCGGGCACATTCTGAAACGCTACAAGACCGGGACGCCGCCCCGCGTCCGCGCCGACTCGGTGGACTTCGCGGACATTCTGGAAGTTCCAGCCGACCCGCAGCCCCACAGCTTCACCGGAATCCCCGGCCCACAGGCCACCCGCTCCCCCACCTGGCTCACGCACACCACCCCCCAGACCCACAGGTTGATTCAGGACAACCTGCACGGGTCGCCCATGTACGCCGGGGATATCCAGGGCCTGGGACCGCGCTACTGCCCCAGCATCGAGGACAAGGTGGTGAGGTTCGCCCACCACGACCGCCACCTGCTGTTCGTGGAACCCGACGGCGTGGAGACCTCCGAGGTGTACCTTCAGGGCTTTTCCAGCAGTCTGCCGCCCCACCTCCAGGACGTGCTGGTGCGCAGCCTGCCGGGTTTCGGGCGGGCGGTCATTCAGCGCTACGCCTACGCCGTCGAGTACGACGTGATCGACAGCACCGAGCTGACCCTGAATCTGGAATCCCGGCGGCTGCCCGGGGTCTTCACGGCGGGACAGCTCAACGGCACCTCCGGCTTTGAGGAGGCGGCGGCGCAGGGGCTGGTGGCGGGCGCGGCGGCGGCGCGGCGCGGTCTTGGTCTGGAGGCGGCCTACATTTCACGTGAAACGGGGTACATCGGCGTGATGCTCGACGATCTGGTGTACAAAGGCAGTGACGAGCCGTACCGCATGATGACCAGCCGGGTGGAACACCGTCTGCTGCTGCGCCAGGACAACGCGGATCAGCGGCTGTCGGGCCTGGGCCACGAACTCGGCCTGGTCGGTGAGCGGCAGCTTCTGGATGTGCAGGCCAAGTATGGGCGCATCGAGGCGGCCCGCACGCAGCTGGCGGGCCAGAGGGTGCAGGAGAAGACCGGCGAGGAGTGGTTGCGCCGTCCAGAGATCGGCCTGCCAGAACTGTCGGCCATGGGAATCACCTGGCCCGACCTGAGCCGGGACGAAGGTGAAAGCCTGAGCGTGCAGGTCAAATACAGCGGTTACATCGCCCGCGCC
>JANXWI010000479.1 GCA_025351205.1 Deinococcus sp. | reverse complement strand
GCCAGCCACGAGAGCTTGCGGGCCGGGGCGAACCACGGCTGGGCAGATAAGCGCAGCATCCAGCACGCCCAGCCAGTTGAGAACCGGAACCGGCCCCCACAGCGCCAGCCAGACGCGCCAGAGCGGCGACGGGGTAGATGGCGTCGGGGTAAGTGGCGTCGGGGCGGGCGCGTCGGGAGCCAGGCCGGGCAGCGCCGCAGGGGACAACAGCGGGGGAGATGACCGGCGGGCAGCGTCTCCCTCCTGGGGTGAGTCTCCCGGCACTTCAGCGGGAAGAGACTTCACGGCCCACTGAAGTTCACGGCTGACTGGACTTCACGGCTCATGGGGCTTCACAGCTGACCGGGCTTCACGGCTCAGTCTTCGGACACCTGATGCCTGACACCCTTCTGCGCCGCTCCCTGAGACGGCGCGTCGTAGCGGTAGCCGTAGCCGAAGTACGAGCTGTCTTCGCGGCTGGTCTGCTTGTTGATCACCAGACCCAGCAGGCGGGCACCCACGGTCTGCACGCTGTTCACGGCCCGTTCTAGCTCGCGCGAGCTGGTCACGCCCGCCTCGGTCACCAGGATCAGCCCCTCGGTGTAGGCGGCGAACGCCAGCGCGTCCGACAGCACCAGCAGCGGCGGGGTGTCGATCAGCACCACGTCGTAGGCCTCGCCCCAGCGCTCCAGGGCTTCGGGCAGGTGAGAATGTCCCACCACGCTGCTGCTGTCCTTCATGGGGCGGCCAGCGGGCAGCAGGTCGATGTTCTCGGCCACCGCCAGCACCTGTACCTCATCGAGCCTGTCGAGCGCGGTGCTGAGCGTCTGGGCGGGTTCGAGCATGGTGCGCCGGGGGTCGATGTTGGCCAGGTTGCAGCTGGGCATCAGGTGCCACATCGGGTTGCCGAACGCCTGCCACACCTGCGGCTGGGTGGGACGGTGCAGGTCGGCGTCCACGATCAGCACCTTCAGGCCGCTGGCCGCCATGCCGATGGCCAGGGTGGCGGTCACGCTGCTCTTGCCCTCGCCGGGGCGAGCGCTGCTGATCACGATGCGGCGGGGCTTGCCGGGGGCCAGCTGCGACATCACGTTGACACGCAGAAAGCCCGCGCCCATATACAGGCCGCCGCTGCGGGCCGACTCGACCAGGCCGCCGCGCAGGCTGTTGCCGCTCAGCAGGGGCAGCTTGCCCAGCAGCGGAAGACCGAAGCTCGCCACGTCCTGTTCGCCGTACACCCGCCTGCGCAGGCTGTCACTGAGCAGGGCCGCGCCACTGGCGAGCAGCAGGGCCAGCACGCCCCCCAGCAGCCCACTTCTGAGCGGCTGCGGCGAGACCGGGCGGCCCGGCTCGATGGCCTCGGCCACCAGATCAAGCGTTCCCGTGGCGGCCTTCTCCAGCACCGCCACCTGGGCCAGGTTCTGCACCACCTGGGCGCGGGCGGCGGTCAGGGTGGCGGTGTCCTGGGCCGAGCTTCCAGCCGCCCCGAGCTGGGTGCCCAGCGCCACGAGCTGCGCTTCCAGGCCGCTGCGGGCGCGGGCGATGCGTCGCTGAGCGCGGCCCACGTCCCAGGCCAGCAGGGCGGCCACGCTCTCGTCGGCCAGCACGCGGGCCTCCAGCGGGCTGGCCGCCTGTACCTGGATGCCGTAGATGCCCGCCTGCTGCGAATCGGTCTTGGCATCGACCTTCAGGTCGGTCCAGCGGTCTGTCACCAGATCGGCCCGAAGCGCCGAGGCCAGGTTCCTGACCTGCGCGCTGCTCAGCTCCCTGTTCCGTTTCAGCCGGGCCACGATGTCGCCGACCACGCCCTGACTGTGCAGCGCCTGTTCGACGGCTCCCTGGGGCAGCTGGGGCGCGGTGACCAGGCTGTTGTTCACGATGCTGTTGCCGCTGCCGTCGGTGCGCGGGGCCACCACGCTGCTGACTGCCGAATATACCGGAGCCTGACGGCTGCTCAGGTAGCCGCTCAGGCCCCCGGCCAGCAGGCCCGCCGTGATGATCGGGAGAGCGTGCCGCCGCACAGACGCCAGAACCCGCTGGAACTCGAAGTCTTCGGCATTCAGGCCACGGGGGCTGTTGACTGGGGCGTTCTGAAATGGGCCGTTCTGGGTTGGCTGCATGGTGTTCCTTTTGCCCCGGGACTGAGGCCGCTGGTACGGGGGAGAAGAGGTGGATGGCAGGAGGCTGTGATGGGAGGCCACGGCAGGGGGGTAGGGCAGAAGCCTTACGGAAACCCGGCAGCTTATGAACACACTATGACCAATGTGGCGTAACGCCAGCGACAATCGGGCGCAAATGCCAGCATTCCAGGCAAGGGTGACCACATCCGGCGACGGAAGGGCGACGCAAGAGCACAGTGGCGTGTGGAGGCCGCTTCAAGGCTGCGTAAATGTTTCGTATCTGCTCCGCCGGAGCTGCCGCGCCGCAGCGCCTGCCCCGGCAGAAGGCGTACACTGCCGACGTGCGCCCCGCCTACCTGACCGCTGCCCGCGCCCTGCAACTGGGCCGCGAGGCCGCGCTGCTGGGAAACCACCGCCAGGCGGTGGAAGAGTACCAGGACGCCCTCGATCTGCTGCGGACCCTGCCGCCCGAGCGAACGCGCGACACCCTGCTGGCCCACGCCCATCTGGCGGCCTACCAGACGCTCTCGCTGGCGGGCAGGTCAGAGGCCCAGGAACACCTGCACCTGGGCATCAGCTACGCCAGAAGCACCCGTGACCCGCTCGCCAGAGCGATTGCCGAGGAGTGCCTGAGCGGGCTGGACGTGGTGATGTAGGAAAGGGGTGATGTAAGAGGGTGGTCGAGTTGGGCGGGCTGGGGGGTGCCCTCACCCCGCTGCTTCGCAGCGCCCCTCTCCCAGAGGTAGAGGGGAAAAGAATTAGGTTCGGGCCTGCTCGGTGGTCCCCTCTCCCCCTCGCTGCGCGAGGCCCCTCTCCCGCCGGGGGCGAGGGGTAAACGGCCAAGGCTCTGGGTCAAAAACTGGTCGTCAAGATGCGCCTGCAACCCTTCCAGATCACTCCCGCACAGCCTTCGGCGGATCAAAGCCGCGCCCAGGCAGCCGAGTGATTGAATCGGGCTTGCATACTTTCCAACATCGGGAAGCGGATTTCCGCCTTCCAGATGCGTAAAACCAGGGTTAATACCCCGCTGGACGAGCCGACGCGCCCTGCCAACAGCGCAGCGCTTGACGGTTCTGTAAGCCCCCCTACCCCGGTGGGGGTAGGGGCTGGGGGTGGGGGCAAGGCAAAAGCTCAAAGCCAAAGCTCAGACCTGCGCCGCCGCCAGCCGGTGAACGATCCCCCTGGTCGCCGTGTACAGCTCCAGATAATCGGCAAACCGGGCGTCGTACAGCGCCCTGTTGGAAGCGTCGGGCCGGACGGTGCGCCCGGGCCTGACCCAGGTGCCCAGATCGGAACGCCTCAGCACCCCGGCGGCCAGTCCCCCCAGAAAGGCGTCGCCGTAGCTGGCCCCGATGGTGGTGGCCGGTACCTGCTGCTCCACGCCCGCAATGTCGGACACGATCTGGAGCCAGGTGTCGGTCTGTGCCCCGCCGCCCACCGCCACGATCCGCCGAACGTCCGCGCCCAGTGTCCGGAAGGTGCCCAGCACGTGCCGCACCCCGAAGCCCACGCCTTCCAGCACGCCCCGGAACAGTTCGGCCTGAGTGTGCGACAGGCTCAGGCCCGCGATGACGCCCCGCGCCGAATCGTCGTAGATGGGCGTGCGCTCGCCGCTGAAATACGGCAGCACCAGCAGGCCATTGGCTCCGGCGGGTACCTCGGCGGCGGCGGCGAACAGCCCGGCGTAGTCCTGCCCCTGCGCCAGCGTGTCACGAAACCACTTGGTCAGGTTGCCGGTGGTGCTCATGCCCGCCGCCAGATTGACCTGCCCGGCGAACGCGCCGCCCACCGTCCAGAGCGAGCGGTCAGGCGTGGGCGCGCCCTGCACCAGAATGAAGAAGGTGGTGCTGCCGTACATGACCATCAGGTCGCCCGGCTGCGCCACGTTCACGCTCAACGCCTCGCTCAGCGCGTCCACCGCGCCCACGTTCACGGGCGTTCCGGCCCGCAGGCCCGTCAGGGCGGCGGCTTCCGGCGTGACCACGCCCGCCTGCTCGTCGCTCCAGGCCGGGCGCGGCAGCAGCGCAACAGGGCCGACATGATCCTCGTAGCGGGCGTCCCATTCGCCCGTCGCCGGGTCGTACAGCGGCATGTAATGGCTGGCCTCGTGGCGGTTCATGACGTGCTGCCCGGTGAGTCTGTACACCAGATAGCTGCTGGCGGTGGTCAGGGTGCGCGTCTTTGCCCAGACCTCGGGTTCCTGTTCGCGCAGCCACCGGATCTTGGGGCCGACTGCCTGACTGCTGAGCGCCATGCCGGAAAACGCCAGGATGTGGTCCGCGCCGATCTCCTGTTCCAGAGCCGCGATCTGCGCCCCGGCCCGCGAGTCCAGGCCGTACAGAATGCCGGGGCGCAGCGGACGCCCGGCCTCGTCCAGCGGCAGCAGGCATGGCCCGATGGCGCTCACGCCCACGCCCCCCACGTCTGCACCGCTGTACTCGCCGCTCAGCAGCTCCCGGCAGATGGCCGCCACGTCGGCCCACCACAGGCCGTCGGCGTCCTGCTCGTAGTGGCCGGGGCGCGGGTTGGAGACGCCGTGCGGGATGACGTGGCTTTTCAGGACCTCGCCCGTCAGGGTGGTCAGCACGCCCTTGCTGCTGGCCGTGCCGACATCCACGCCCAGCAGCAGTTGAGGAGACACTGATTCAGCCGACATCGATCATTACCTTCATGCTGGTCCTCTTCTCGGCGTCGGCGAACTCGAAGGCGGCCTGGGCATCGGCAAAGGCGTAACGGTGTGTGACCAGCGCGTCCAGATCGATCTGGCCCGAGGCCACCAGCGCGATGGCCGCCGGGTAGCAGTTGGCGTACCTGAAGATGCCCCGGATGTCGGTCTCGCGGCTGGCCGCCGACACGATGTCGAGCGACACCTCGGGCGCGGGAGGCAGGCCGACCAGCACCGTCACGCCGCCGGGTTTCGGGGCCTCCAGGCTCATGCGGCAGGTGGGAACGCTGCCCGCCGTCTCGAAGGCCACGTCCACCCCGGCGTGCGACATGGGCAGGCTGCCCAGTTCATGCGTGATGCGCCTGATCTCGTCCACGGCATTCAGGGTGCGCGAGTTGACGGTGTGGGTGGCACCCACCTTGCGCGCCAGTTCCAGCCGGAAGTCCTCTAAATCCACCGCGATGATGGTGGTCGCGCCCGCCGCCTTGGCCGCCTGAATGCTGGTGCAGCCGATGGGTCCGGCCCCGATCACGGCCACACTGTCGCCCGCTTTGACGCCGCCGCGCCTCGCTGCCCAGATGCCCACGGCCAGCGGCTCCAGCAGCGCCGCTGCGTCGTCGGAAACGCTGTCCGGCACGGCAAAGGTGAAGTCTTCCGGCCAGATCACATACTCGCTGAGCGCCCCGTCGATGGGCGGCGTCGCCATGAAGGTCATGCCGGGGCACAGGTTGTAGTGCCCGGTCTTGCAGTACGAGCAGCGGCGGCAGGGATAGCCCGGCTCCAGCGCGACGCGCATGCCGACCTGCAAACTGGTCACGCCCTCGCCCACCGCGTCCACCACGCCGCTGACCTCGTGGCCCAGCACCAGCGGAGCCTCGACGATAAAGCCGCCGATGCGCCCGTGGGTGTAGTAGTGCACGTCGGAGCCGCAGACGCCGACCTTTTTTACCCGCACCCGAACCTCCAATGGCCCAAGTTCCGGCACCGTGCGGTCTTCCCAGTGCATCTGACGGATGCTGTCCAGCACGGCGGTCTTGCTGCTCACCATACCGTGTACCCGCCGTCCACGACCAGCGTATGCCCGGTCACGAAACTCGACGCCTCCGAGGCCAGATACAGCACCGCCGGGGCGATCTCAGCGGGTTCGGCCAGGCGGCCCATCGGCGTCTCCTTGAGCCAGGTCTCGCGCCACTCGGGCGTCTCCAGTCCCAGAATGGTCATGGGCGTGGCGGTGTAGCCGGGGGCCACGGCGTTCACGCGCACGCCACGGCCCGCCCACTCGCCCGCCAGGCTGCGCGTCAGGTGAATCACCGCCGCCTTGCTGGCGTTGTAGCCCGCCTGCGGCTGCGGGTGGTTGGAAATCAGGCCGCTCATGCTGGCCGTACTCACGATGCTGCCTGTTCCTGCGTCCAGCATCTTGCGTCCGAACTCGCGGCAGCACCAGAACAGGCCATTCACGTTCACCGACATCACCACCTCCCAGTCGGCGTCCGAGATGTCCTCGCTGGGCACGTTGCGCACGATGCCCGCGTTGTTGACCAGCACGTCCAGCGCCTCCAGCCGCGCGGCCAGCGCCCGCACCGCCCCCGAATCGGTCACGTTCAGCGGCTCGAAGCTCGCGCCGATGCTGCTGGCCGCCTGCTCACCCGTGGCCGGGTTCAGGTCGGCGATGATGACCTTCGCGCCCGCCTCGGCCAGCCCACGGGCGATCTCGAAACCGATGCCCTGCGCCGCGCCCGTCACGAGCGCGGTCTTTCCGTCCAGTCTGAAGAGGTCGAGAATGCTCATGGGGAAAACTCCTTGAAAGAGGTCGGCTGGAACGGGGCCGTGGACGCTGGGGGTCAGGCTACAGCCTCACTGGATAGTCGTGATGATGAAACCTGTGGGGGCACTTCAGTGAACAGCTCAAGGCATGATTGACCACATCTTTTGGATGCCCGGCCTGTTCACCTCCTCCCAACCTCCCCCCTCAAGGGGGAGGGGCTAAAAAATGGCTCTGCATTTGCCTGTAGCTGTGAAGGAGTACGCCATCAACCGATCAACCCTTGAATAAATTTAGTCACCTTCACTCCCTCCCCCTTGAGGGGGGAGGGCTGGGGAGGGGGTGAGCAGACTGGGCGTCCACACACCGTCTGGATGATGCTGAGTATTCCACTTAATCCCGTACCGTTCCCCGACAGGCCGCTTCACTTGCTGGCCGCCGCACTGCTGACCTCTGGCTGCTCCGTCAGCGCACGCATCGCGCCCAGAGCGCCGTGGGCCTTCAGGCTTTCGCGGGCCGCCAGATACGCCGACACGAAGCGCGGGTTGCTGCCCAGCTCACCAAACACCTCGCGCACTTCCAGAAACGCCCCCGGCTGCTGCTCCTCGCGCCGCACCGCTGCCTGAAGCTGCTCCGCGCGGCGGTCCTGAATCGGCAGCGGGCGTCCAGACTCGTCCGTGCCCTCTAAAAACTGTGCCCACGACGCCACCACCAGGGTGCAGTGATTGATCTCACCGCCCGATGCAAGCTGTTCACGCAGCACCGGCAGCAGAAACTTGGGAATGCGCTCGGAGCCGTCGAAGACCAGCCGGGCCAGGGTGTCCTGAATGGCGGTGCTGGCAAAACGGTCAATCAATTGCTGCTGGTACGCGGCCAGGTCGATGCCGGGCACGGGCCGCAGGGTCGGCGTGGCCTCGCGGGCCATGTAGCCCATCAGGAAGCGTCGGAACAGCCCCTGCTGGCAGACCTCGTGGGCGTAGGTATATCCGGCCAGCAGCCCCAGGTAACCCATGGCCTGATGCGACGCGTTGAGCAGCCGCAGCTTCATCAGCTCGTAGGGTTCCACGTCCTGCACCAGCTGCACACCGACCTGTTCCAGCGGCGGGCGGCCCAGGCTGAAACGGTCTTCCAGCACCCACTGGGTGAAGTCCTCGGCGATCACGGGCCAGGCGTCGTCTATGCCGTACAGGTCGGCCACCTGTTGCCGCATGGCCTCGGTGGTCACGGGCGTGATGCGGTCCACCATCGAGTTGGGGCAGGCCACGTGTTCGGCGATCCAGGCGGCCAGCCCTGGGTCTTTCAGCTGAGCGAACGAGGTCAGCGCCTTGTGGGCCACATGACCGTTGCCCTGAATGTTGTCGCACGACATGACCGTGAAGGCCCCCACACCCCGGTCCCGACGCCGCCTCAGGCCTTCGGTCAGCACGCCGAACACGGTGCGCGGCACGGCGTCTGACTGAAGGTCGTGCAGCACGTCCGGGTTGGCCGCGTCGAACTCGCCGGTGGCGTCGCTGACGTTGTAGCCGCCCTCGGTGATGGTCAGCGAGACGATGCGGGTGGCGGGGTCGGCCAGCCGCTCCAGCACCGCTTCCATGTCGTCCGGGGCATACAGGTACTGGCAGATGGACCCGATGACGCGCGCCCCGGCCTGCCCGCCCGGATGCCAGGTCGCCAGGGTGTACAGGTTGTTCTGCTCGGCCATCACGTTCCGCATACGCACGTCGGAAGGCACCAGACCCACGCCGCAGATGGCCCAGTCGGTCTGCCCCCCGGTGTTCAGCAGCCGGTCTATGTACATCGCCTGATGCGAGCGGTGAAAGCCCCCCACGCCGATGTGAACGATGCCGGGCGTCAGGGTGTTCGGGTCATAAGAGGGCAGCGCCACCTCGGGCTGAATCTGGTGAACCTGTGCCCGGCGAAGTTCGGCCAGGGCGGCTGTGTCGAGTCTGACCATACGCCCTACTTGACCGCGCCGAAGCTCAGGCCGCGCACCAGCTGACGCTGGGCCACCCAGCCGAACACGATCACCGGGAACACGGTCAGCACCGCCGCCGCGCTCATCTGCGCCCAGAACAGGCCCTCGCCGGTCTTGAACGAGCCGATGAACACGCTGAGCGGTGCCGCGTCGCTGGTGGTCAGGTTCAGCGCAAAGAACGACTCGTTCCAGGCGAAGATGATCGCCAGCAGCGCCGTGGCCGATATTCCAGGCAGCGAGAGCGGCAGCGCGATGCCGAAGAACTCCTGGCCCACCGTCGCGCCGTCCACTTTGGCCGCCTCGTAGATGGCATACGGAATCTCGGTCATGTAGCTGTGCATCATCCACACCACCAGCGGCAGGTTCATGGTGGTGTACATGATGATCAATCCCGGCAGCGTGTCGAGCAGGTACAGGTTCTTGAACAGCAGGTACAGCGGCACGATCACGCCCACGGCGGGCATGAACTTGGTGCTGAGCATCCAGGTCAGCACGCCGCGCGACCTCCTGGTGGGGTACACGGCCAGCGCGAAGGCGGCGGGCAGGCCCAGCAGAAAGGCGAACAGGGTGCTGCCCAGCGCGGCGATCAGCGAGTTGGCCAGGGCCGGGGCGTAGCGTTCCAGGGCCACCCTAAAGTTGTCCAGAATGGGCGAGAAGCTGAATATCGGCGGAATGGCGAAGGCCTGCGCCTCGGTTTTGAACGACGCCAGCACGAACCACAGGATCGGGAAGAAGAACACGAAGGCCAGCAGGTAGGTCAGAACCGTCAGCAGGCTGTTACGAACCTGCACACCAGATTTGTTGGGCGCAGTGTTGCGGACCGCTACGGCTGTTTTGCTGGGCAGGGTGGTCATGCGTGGCCTCCGGTCGCGGCGTTCTTGTTGATGAGCCGCAGCATGAAAATCGCCAGAATGTTGGTCAGGATCACCGCGATCACGCCCGCCGCGCTGCCCACGCCGATGTTGCCCTCGGCCAGGGCGCGCTGATAGATGTAGTACGGCAGGTTGGTGGTCGCCACGCCGGGGCCACCGGAGGTGCTGGCGTAGATTTCACCGTACACCTGGAGCACATTGATGGTTTCCAGCAGAATCACCACTTCCAGCGCCTGGGTCCAGTGCGGCAACACGATGTGCCGAAACTCCTGCCAGGGGTTCGCGCCGTCGAGCCGCGCGGCCTCGATCTGGTCGTCGGGCAGGCTCTGGAGGCCGGTCAGCAGAATGAGCATGGCAAAGGGCGTCCATTCCCAGCTGACCATCGCGATGATGCTGCCCATCGGGTGCGCGGCCAGCCAGTCTACGGGCGTGCCGCCGAACTGCTGGATCAGCCAGCTGAAAAAGCCGAACACCGGGTTGAGCAGCATGTTCTTCCACACCACCGCCGTGACCACCGGCATCACCAGGAAGCTGCTGATGAGCAGGGTCCGCAGCAGCGTGCGGCCAATAAACGGGCGGTTGAGCAGCATGGCCAGCAGCCCGCCCAGCACCAGCGTGATGAACAGCGTGCCGCCGGTCAGCACCAGCGTGTTCAGGATCACCCGGAAGTTCTGCGCGTCGGTCAGCAGCCCGATGTAGTTGCCGAAGCCCACGAAGGGATGGACGGGGGTGGGAATGGTCAGGTTCCACTGAAAGAAGCTGTAGTACACCGTCATGAAGAACGGCACCTGGGTGGTGGCGATCAGGTACAGCAGCGCGGGCAGGATGAGCGCCGAGGGCGTGAGGCGAAACCCACCCCGGCTGGGCGGGCTGCTCGCCGTCAGGGCCTGGGCCTGGGCTTGGGCAGTCATGAACACTCCTTTTGACTCGAATCAGGGCAGACATTGCAGCGGCGAATAAATCAGATTCTTTATTTTAACACAGTTTTCGAGTTAACTTGTTTTAAACGGCTCGGATAGGCTTTACGGCTCGGCTCAGACTGTTGCAAACGGCTGCTTCTGTAAACATAATCAGCCATCAGCCGTTAGCGTTGAGCTAAGAGCGAATGGCTGATTACGGCATAAAAATGCGGTGAAATACAGTTCGGAAGGGCCGCACCACACTGCTCGTAACAAAGGTTCATCGGCTGATCCAGGCGGAGTCGGGGGCACCGTGGCCCGGTCCGCCGCCTGGACCCATCGGCTTACTTCTGGTACTTGCCGTCTACAGCGACCTTGTTGGCGGCGGTCTGGGCCAGCACCAGCGCCTGATCCACGCTCGTCTGGCCACTCAGTGCTCCGGCGATGTACTGCCCGACCTGGGTGCCCAGCGCCTGAAACTCGGGGATGGCAACGAACTGGATGCCGGTGTAGGGCACCGCGTCCTTGGTGGCCTTCTTCACGTCGGCGCTGTTGATGGCGCTCTGGACCAGGCCGCTGAACGCTCCGGCAGCCTTCTTGTACTCGGGGTTGGCGTAGGTGCTGGTGCGGGTGCCGGGGGGCACGGACGCCCAGTTGCCCTTGGTCTTGGCGACCAGCGCGATGTACTCCTGGCTGGTGGCCCAGGTCAGGAACTTGAAGGCCGAATCTTCCTGCTTGGTGCTCTTGGGGATGGCGAGGTTCCAGCTCCAGTACCAGTGGTTGCCGCGCGGGGTGCCGGGGCCGACAGGCGCGTTGGCAAAGCCGACACTGTTCACGATCTTGCTGCTGGTCGGGTCGCTCAGGAAGCCGGCGGCCACGGTGGCGTCAACCCACATGCCGCACTTGCCCTGGCTCATCAGGGTCAGGTTCTCGGTGAAGCCGTTGCTGGTGGCTCCGGGAGGACCGGACTTTTTCATCAGATCGACGTAAAAGTTCAGGGCGCTCTTCCAGGCCGGGCTGTTCAGCTGCGCCTGCCAGTTGTTGTCGTACCAGCGCCCGCCGAAGGTGTTGGCCAGGGTGGTGAAGAAGGCGGCGTTCTCGCCCCAGCCGGGCAGGCCGCGCAGGCAGATGCCGTACACGCCGTTCTTGGGGTCGGTGATCTTGGCCGCGAAGCCCTGCACCTGCGTCCAGGTGGGCTGTGCGGGCATGGTCAGCCCGGCCTTCTTGAACAGGTCCTTGTTGTAGAACGTCATGCTGCTCTCGGCGTAAAACGGCACGGCGTACAGGTTGCCGTTCTGGGTCAGGGCGTTGCGCACGCCGGGAATGATGTCGTTCAGGTTATAGGTCTTGGCGATGTCGGCGTTCTTGGCGAACAAGGGCGTGAGGGGCGACAGCCAGCCGTTCTTGGCCCAGATCGGTACCTCGTAGGCACCCACGGTGGCCACGTCGAAGCTGCCCGCGCCGCTGGCGACGTCCAGCGTGACCTTCTGGCGCAGCTCGTTTTCGGGCAGCACCACCCATTTCACAGCGATATCCGGGTACTTCTTGTTGAACTCGGGCGTCAGCTTCTGCATCGTCACCATGTCGGGGTTGTTGACCGTGGCGATGGTGATGGTGCTGGCGGCCTGGGCCACGCTCAGTTGAGCGAGGCTAAGGGCGGCGGTGAGCAGGGCGAGTCTCTTCATATCTTCTCCTTGAAGCACGAGGTCAGAACAGGTTGTGAGAGGGACAACGTGAGTATACGGCGGCGGAAGGTTTACAGGCCATGACGTGACCCAGATGCGACGTGACCTGAATGCAGCCGGAAGCCGTCAACAGACAGCCGACCATCAGAACGCGGAAGGCGTTCCGTCTCAGTAAATGGACACGTGTCCATTACTTAATCACATCCTGAGGGTGCTGTCTAGGGGGTCAGGCCGACGCAGGAGATACGACAACAGCTTGTTGCATCTGTTCACAAGCTTTTTAAGGCGCTAGACTTCTGCCGTGACCAGCATCACCGACGTTGCCCTGCTGGCCGGGGTGTCGCCCACCACCGCCAAACGTGCCCTGAAAGAACCGGAGAAACTGCACCCGGAGACCCTGCGGCGCGTGCAGGACGCCGTCGCCTCGCTGCACTACGAACCCGATCTGCGAGCCGGGGCGCTGCGCGGCGGGCAGAGCCGCACGGTGGGACTGGTGATCGGCTCGATTCTGGAACCCTTCTTCGCGCAGCTGGCTCGCACCCTGGCCCGCGAGCTGCGGCGCGGCGGCTACAACCTCTTGATCAGCGAGAACGAGTACCAGTCGCAGACCGAACTGGAAGAGCTGAAACTGCTGTACGGCCAGCGCATCGAGGCGCTGATTCTGCGGCCCGGTTACGGAGACGACAGCCGCGAGTACCTGGAACGGCTGCGCTCACGCGGGGTGTATATCTTGCAGGTCGATTACGCGCCGCCGGGCCGGGCCTACGACTCGGTGCAGCTCGACAACGCGGCGGCCATGCGCCAGGGCGTGCGCTACCTGGCGGGGCTGGGCCACGGGCGCATTGCGATCACCGGGCAGTATGACCCCCTGCTGCACCCGGAAGGGCGCTCGCAGACCTTTCCGGCAGCCATGCACGAGGCCGGGCTGAGCGTCCGGCCCGAGTACCAGCGCGTGATGTTCCTGACCGAGGAAAACGCCTACCAGTACACCCTGGACGTGATGCGCCTGCCCCAGCCGCCCACCGCTCTGTTTGCCCTGACGGGGTCGAGCGCGTCGGGGGTCTACCGGGCGCTCCGGGAGCTGAACCTGAGTGTGCCGGGCGACGTGTCGCTGCTGAGCTTCGACAACTACTCCTGGATGGAACTGGTCGATCCGTCCATAGACGTGCTGGAGCAGCCGGTGGAGCAGATGGCCCAGGCGGCGGCGCGGGCGGTGCTGGACGCCCTGTCGGGTGGGCGCAGGGACAGCGTCCAGCTTCAGCTGCCTGCCCGGCTGATCGTCCGGGGCAGCTGCGCCCCGCCGCGCGAGCAGGCCGTCTCGGCGCATGCCCCGGTTGGCCCAATCACCCCGGTCACCCCAATCACCCCGGTCAAGGTCCTGCCGGAAGTTCATAACCGCTGACCCGGCCCGGTTCCCAGCCGCACCCGTGTCAGCGTGGGCCGAGCCGCACCCGCGTGTTGTGAAACGTACTCCCGGCTCCCAGATCGGTGAGCGTCTGGGCGGTCAGGGTGTTGATGCTCACGCCGTCCGGGGCCGACAACCCCCACCAGGTGCCCTCGACCACCAGCACGCCGGGCTGTACGTCGGCGGTCACCCGCACCCGCCGGGTGACCTGGCCCTGCTCGCTGCTCAACGTGGCGTATTCACCGTCCTGAACGGTGTAAAGCTGCGCGTCTGCCGGATGCACCATCACCTGCGGCTCGTTGCCCTCGGCGCGGTTCAGGTCTTCGACGTTGCCGTAGGTGCTGTTCATGAAGTGGTGCGCGGGCGGCGTGATGAGCCGCAGCGGGTACTCGGCGCTGAGCTGCGCCTGCACGGGAATGTACCGGGGCGCGGGCGTGAACATCACCTTGCCGCTGGGCGTCCCGGCCCCGTTCGCATACGGCAGAAACTCTTCCGGCAGACTCAGGGGCACGCTGCCCTCTGCCTTCAGGCGCTCCGGGGTGATGCCCGCCAGGTGCGGATGCTCGGTGTCCAGCAGGTGCGCCAGCAGCTCGTCCATGCTCCAGAACAATTCCGGTGCATCTAGGCCCAGCCGCCTGCCCAGTTCGGCGAACACCCACGAGTTGGGCCTCGCCTCGCCGGGCGCGGGCAGGGTGGCCGGGTTGTAGCCCAGTGAGTGATGGCCGTAGCTGGTGTACACGTCGGCGTGTTCGGCAAAGGTGGTGGCGGGCAACACATAGTCGGCCAGCTGGGCGGTCTCGGTCATGGCCTGTTCCAGCACCACCGTCAGCAGGTCGGGCCTCGCCATGCCTGAGCGCACCCGCGAGCTGTCGGGAGCCACCACCGCCGGGTTGCTGTTGTACACGAACAGGGCCGCTGTTCCCGCTTCCGGAGCCAGGGCCGCGCCCAGCTCGTTCATGTTGACGTGTCGGGCGTCCGGGCGGATCAGGTGCGCCGCGCCCAGCTGCGTGCGGTTGAGCGCAAAGGCCCCGGACGTGCTGAGGGTGCAGCCGCCGCCGCGCCTCTTCCAGTCGCCTGTGACGGCAGGCAGCAGCGATACCGACCTGAGCGCCGTACCGCCGTTCTCATGCCGCGTCATGCCGTAGCCCACCCGGATATAGGTGGGGCTGTTTTCGCCCATCGCCTGCACCAGTTCGGAGATGTCCTGCACGCTCAGGCCGGTGATCTCGGCGGTGCGTTCCAGTGTGTACTCTTCGGCGGCCTGTCGGTATTCCTCGAAGCCCTGGGTGGCCTGCGCGATGTATTCGGTGTCGTGCCAGCCCCGCGTCATAATCTCGCGGGCCAGCCCCAGACTTAGAGCCGTGTCGGTGCCGGGTTTCAGTTTCAGGTGCGTGTCGGCGTACCGTGCGGTGCGGTTGCGGTACGGGTCGATGCACCAGATTCGCGCCCCACGTTTGCGCGCCTGGGTCAGCCAGGGCGTCAGGTGGCTGTTGGTGGACAGGCTGTTGATGCCCCACAGGACGACGGTCCGGGCGTGCGGCACATCCTGCATGTCCACGCCGTAGCGCGCGCCGTAGCCCATACTCCAGGCCTCGGTGCCCGCTGAGGCGCAGATGGTCTCGTCGAGTTCGCAAGCCCCCAGCGCCCTGAAAAAACTGTGGACGTGCGTGCCCTCGCGCAGGCCCATTGTTCCGGCGTAGTGGTACGGCAATATGGCGCTGGGGCCGGAAGTCGCCAGGATGCCGCGCAATCGGTCCGCGATCTCGTCCAGCGCCTGTTCCCAGCCGATCCGCACCAACTCGCCGCCTGTTGCCTTTCCACCGACCCGTTTCATCGGGTACAGCGGACGATCTGGATGGTTCTGCCGGGCCGGGTAATGTACCGTCTTGGCACAGGCGAAGCCGCGTGTGGTGGCGTGCCCCGGGTCGCCCGTGATCTTCGCCATGCGCTCGCTGCCGTCTGCTCTTGTTTCCAGCGTGACCTTCAGGCGGCAGGCGTCGGGGCAGTCGAGCGGGCAGGTGAGCAGCACGTCTCGGGTGGGAAGGGCGGTCATGGGCAGAGT
>JANXWI010000013.1 GCA_025351205.1 Deinococcus sp. | reverse complement strand
ACGCACGGACTGAACATCGTCGGCCTGCCCGGCGTGTTCAGCGCGGGCAAGCTGGACCGGGCCACCGCGCTGCTGCTGGACACCCTGGCGGGGCAGCAGTTGCGGGGCCAGCGGGTGCTGGACATCGGCTGCGGGTCGGGCGTGCTCGGGGCGTGGGCCGCCTCACAGGGGGCCGAGGCCACCCTGCTCGACGCCGACCTCCAGAGCGTGCGCAGCGCCGAGGCGACGCTGGAGGCCAATCAGCTGGCCGCCCGCGTCCTGCACTCGGACGTGGACGCGGCGCTGGACGACAGCAACTATGACCTCGTCCTGAGTAATCCGCCCTTTCACGTCGGGCGCGGCGTGGTGCTCGACATCACCGCCGAGTTCGTGCTGGCGGCGGAGCGTCGCCTCAGGCCGGGCGGGCGGCTGGTGATGGTCGCCAACGAATTCCTGCCCTACGAGAAGCTGCTCTCGGGCTGGCAGGACATGCAGGTGCTGGCGCAGCACGCCGGGTTCAAGGTTCTGGGCGCGGTGCGCCGGAAGGCGTGAGCCAGACCGGGGCACCGACCCGAACGGACCAGGGTTAATTTCTTGGAGGCTCTGGCGACCCGGACCCTGGAAACCCGGACCCTGGCAGCTTCATGCCGGGCAACTTTGGCGGCCCTTTGCCTGGGTCACCTCTTCTGCCCCGGTCTGGCGGTTCGGCCAGCAGGATGCCGGTGGCCCGGTCAAAGCGCAGCTCAGCCACGGCGGCCCCGTTCCAGAGCAGCGCCACCCGCACCTGTCGCCCGGCGGCCTGCGCCAGCCCCGAGGTGAGAAGCGCCCCCACCTGCTGCGAGAGCGCCTGACGCTCGGCGACGCTCAGCACGGGAAGAGCGGGAACGTCCGCGAGCAGAGGCACGGCGGGGCGTTCAGCGAAACTCAGGTCGCGCCCCACCACCACGCTCGCCACCGGGCTGCCCAGAAACGTCAGGCTCAGACTCAGGCGCTGGCCCTGCGGGGTGCGGTTCAGGCTCAGGCTGCCGGGCTGCAACTGACGGGCCACACCAGCGGCGCGGGCCGCGTAGCCGCGCGAATCTTCAAAGCTGAGCGGCTGCGGCCTGGGACCACCGGGCGCGGGCGGGCCGACGGGGCCAGCGCTGCCAACACCGCCACGCCGCCCTTCAGGCCCGGCCTGCGTCAGGGCGGAAGCGAGCAGGGTGAGCGACACGAACAACGTGATGAGCCGGAACATGGATTCACCTTTGCCGGGAGAAGATACTGAGAAGAGAGACTGTCATTGCCAGCTGCCTGCGTCTGCCTGGAGTATACGGACTCCACCCGGTTTCGCAGCGTTCGCAGGCGTGGGCAGGAAAAGACAGGCTTCAGAATCTGCAACATTCATTGGAGGTCCTGCGGCGTCCGGGTACCGTGGGGGCAGGCACCATGCAAAGGGCAGGCACCATGCGAAAGGCCGGCAGCATGAGAGCAGTCTCTACGTCCGTCCCTGCGCCCTTCCCGGCGGGTGTGCCACAATTCGTCCATGTCACAATCTGCCGAGTCACAACCCGCCGCGTCACCTTCTGCCGGGCCAGGCTTTGACGTGATCGCAGACGGTGGCCTGGACGCCTACAGCGAGCTGCTCAACGCCGTGCCCGTGGCTCCCTTTTCAGTCAACTTCGGCAGTGAGACCCGGCTGGCCTCGGATTTCAGCCGCGAAGAGTTCATCCGGCGGCTGCGGGCGGGCACCCCGCACCCGACCACCTCGCAGCCCACGCCGCAGGCCTACGCCGAGCTGCTGGAGCAGGCCACGCGCCCGCTGCTGGCCGTGACCATTTCCAGTGGTCTGTCGGGCAGCCTGAATGCCGCCGAGCAGGCCCGCGCCATACAACCAGAGCAGCGGGAGCCGAAAAAGCAGCTCACCATCCACGACAGCCGCACCCTGAGCGCTGCCCAGGCGTTTCAGGTGCATGCCGCCATGAGTGCGCGCGCCGCCGGGCACAGCATCGGGGCGGCGCTGGACTGGATGCGGCAGGTGGGTGAACAGACCGAACTGTACTTCACCATCGACTCGCTCGAATACCTCAAGCGCGGCGGGCGCATCGGGCGGGTGCAGGCCACGCTGGGCGGGCTGCTGAACCTGAAACCCGTGGTGACGGTGGACAAGGCCACGGGGGCCTACACCAACGTGGCCCGCGCCCGCGCCTGGAAAGGGGCGCTGGAGGCGGTGGCCAATCAGGTCACCACGCGCTTCGGCGAGGGCACGCCGCTGCGGCTGGGTCTGCTCTACGGCGAGGGGCGGGAGAGTACCGAGGCCGTGCTGGAACACCTGCGCGGGCGGCACCCCATCGTCTGGGCGGGCTTTGCGCCGGTCAATCCGGTGCTGCTGGTGCATACCGGACCCTCGGCGGTGGGACTGGCGGCGGCCCCCGGCCACTGGCCCTGGGAAACGGCGGGCGCGTAGCCTGTGGCCTGTAGCGCGTAGGAAGAGACGGGGCGGAAGGAGAAAGCAGGACGGAGGAATACGTCCTTTCTGACCAAAGCAACGTCCATGAGAAGGCCAGGGCGTCTTTCCAATTGTACAGGCATGAAACGGCGGTCCATATCTGGTTCTCCTGGCCCTTCCCACAGGCTACGAGCCACGGGCCACAAGCCTTCAGGCATCCTGGCCCGGCCTGACCGACACGTCACATTCCGGCCACTCTGAAACGTTACAGTGGCGCGGTATGTCTGCCCCGCCCGCCCTTATCGTTCCAACCCCCTCTCCCCAGCGGGAGATCGCCCGCATCGCCGTGCCGGTCAGCCTGGAATTCACGCTGATGCTGGTGCTGAATTTCGTCAATCAGGTGGTGGTGGGGGCACTCGGGGCCACGGCCATCGCGGCGGTGGGCTTTGCCAGCAGCCTGAGTTTTATCGTGCTGCTGACCCTCGGGGCGCTGGGCAGTTCGGTGAGCATCCTGGTGGCGCGCACGCACGGGGCGGGGCGCCGCTCGGAGATGGACCGCAGCGTGACCGCCGCCCTGCTGCTGGGGGCCGGGCTGGCCGCGCTGGTCTCGCTGCCGATGTCGCTGTTCGCGCCCGATCTGCTGCGCCTGACCGGAGCTTCGGCGGGCGTGGTGGCGGCGGGCACGGACTACCTGCGGCTCTCGGCCCTGGCGCTGGCCCCGTCCGTGCTGGGCGCGGTGCTGAGCGGCGTGATGCGCTCGCTGGGGCACGCCCGCAGCCCGATGGTCGCCACCTTCCTGACCGTGGTCCTGAACACGCTGCTGGGCTACGCGCTGGTGTTCGGTCTGGGGCCGTTTCCGCGTCTGGGCGTGGCCGGGGTGGGCTGGGCCACGCTGGTCACGGCACTGCTCAAACTGGCGATTCTGCTCTTTCAGGTCTACGGGGCACGCAGCCACCTGGGGCGGGCGCTGGCAGGCTGGGCGTGGCCGCAGGGCTGGGGGGGTTGGAAAACGGTGCTGGGACCGCTGCTCTCGCTGGCCGTGCCGCTGGGCATCACCGAGCTGTTCTGGAGCGGCGGCACCTTTCTGTACAACGTGGTCTTTCAGCGGCTGGGCGACGAGGCGCTGGCGGCGGCGCAGATCGTGGCGACCCTGGAGGGCGTGTTCATCGTGGGCAGCATCGGCCTGATGAGCGCCACCACCGCCCTGCTGGGCCGCTCGCTGGGGCAGGGCGACGCGCCCGGGGCCAGTGCCTGGACGCGCCGCCTTCTGGTCACGGGGCTGCACACGGGGGCGCTGTTCGGCGTGCTGTTCGCGCTCAGCACGCTGCTGCTGGGGCCGCTGTTCCGCAGCGCGGGAGGCGAGGTGCGGCACATCGCCGTGCTGGGCATCCTGATCAACGCGGCCTTCCAGGTGGTCAAGGTGCGCAACATGATCGTGGGCGCGGGCGTGCTGCCCAGCGGCAACGACACGCGCGGCGTGATTCTGGGCGACGTGGTGGGCGCGTTTGTGGTGGGCCTGCCGCTGGCGGTGCTGCTGGGCCTGTACACCCCGCTGGGCGTGGCGGGCGTGTTCGTGGCCCGCGTGATCGAGGAGTCGGTCAAAGTGGGCATTTTTACTGTGCGGGCTGGGCGGCTGAACTGGGAGGCGTTAGCAGCGGCGCAGCGGGCAGAAACCGTTACAGCCTGACCCGCTAGACTGTCACCCGATGCCTCCTCTCCCCTTCGCCCAGCGCCTGACCGAGCGTACGCTGGCCCTGAACACCCGCCTGTGCCTGGGCCTGGACCCGCGCGCAGACGTCTACAGCAGCCACGGCGAACTGCGGACACACACGCTGGCGGTGCTGAACGCCTGCGACGAGCTGGTGGCCTGCGTCAAGCCTCAACTGGCCTTCTACGAGGCGCTGGGATTGGCTGGTATGGAGCTGCTGGAGGAGGTCTGCACGGTGGCCCGCAGCCTGGAATTGCCGATTATTCTGGATGCCAAACGCGGCGACATCGGCAGCACCGCGCAGGCTTACGCTCGCGCCTGGCTGAGCGGAACACATGCGGGCGCGGCCCTGACGGTCAACCCGTTTCTGGGTTTCGAGACGCTGGCTCCGTTTGTGCAGGCAGCACGGCACAGCGGCGGGGCGGTGTTCGTCCTGGTCAAGACCAGCAACCCGGGTCAGGCCGATCTTCAGGGCAGCGGCGTGAGCGAGAAGGTCGCGGACGAACTGACCCGGTTGGGGGCGCAGGAAGGCGGCATCCTGAGCAGTGTGGGCGCGGTGGTCGGGGCCACCCACCCGCAGGAACTGGCGCAGTGGCGGGCCAGGATACCGCGCGCGCCGCTGCTGCTGCCAGGGCTGGGCGCACAGGGCGCGAAACCGGATGATCTGGCGGGAGCCTTCCTGCCGGGCGGCACGGGCGCGGTGGTCAGCGCCAGCCGGGGCATTCAGTACGCGCAGGGCCTGGATGTGAGCGCGGCCACGCAGGCCGCCAGAGGCTTCCGCGACGGGCTGAACGCCGCGCTGGAACGCAGGGACTAATACACCGTCAACCGATCAGGACGGGGGGCAACTTCTGGTAAGTCATTGGATGCCCAGCCCGTTCACCCCCTCCCCAGCCCTCCCCCCTCAAGGGTGAGGGAGCGAAGTGGCCTAAATTCACCCCGCCCTAATCGGTTGTCTATGTACTAGCGCAGGGGCGGGAGTCCTGTCAGCAGTTCCGGCTGTTTCTGGGTGCGTCTTCGAGCATGGCCCGGAGGTGTGGTACACTCACAAGGCTTGTCCGGCGGCAGCGTCAGGCCAGAGTCTTCTGAACATTGCGGGTGTATGCTGTCCAGCACACCGCCAGCGCCTGAACAGCGTTGCGCCAGAGGTCAACGCCTGCACTGAGAACCCAACCCCCGGACTGAAGAGTCATCTGCAAGGAGCAATATGTCGAGAGTATGCGAAATGTGTGGTAAAGGGCCGATTGTGGTCAACGCGGTCACCCGCCGTGGTAAGGCGCGGGCGGCGGGCGGCGTGGGCCGCAAGGTCACGGGCGTCAGCAAGACCCGTCAGGTTCCCAACCTCCAGCGCGTCACGCTGCGCAAAGCCGGGGTCAGCGTGCGGCTGCGCATCTGCACCAAGTGCATGAAGAACTCGCTGGCCGCCTGAACAGGCCGCCCGGAGTCGGTTCAGCAATCAAGGTCAGGCAGGCTCCTGAGCGTTTTCGGGAGCCTGCTTCATGTGTGGCTACCGGAGCTGTTCCGGCTGGACGGGCCTCCGGCGATCCGGCAGCAAACTCATCACGATCAGCAGCAGGGTGCCCAGCACCACGCACGAATCGGCGATGTTGAAGATCGGGAATTCGCCCGCTCGCAGCGCGCGCGTCACCGCCGACAGAGCGGGCGAGGTCAGCATGTCGGTCACCCGCCCGAACCGCAGGCCGTCGATGGTGTTGCCGATGGCCCCCGCAGCGATCAGGCCCAGCACCACCGCCAGAAAGCGGGGCTGAGGCCGCGCGAACAGGTAGCCCAGAATCCCCAGCCCCACCAGCAGCCGCAGGATGGCGAGCGGCACGGTGGCCCCGGCCAGCAGGCTCCAGGCCGCGCCGGTGTTGTAGGTCAGCTGGAAGCCCAGCAGGCCCGGCACAAACGCAATGGCCGGGTCGGCATAGTTCAGGTGCGTTCTGGCCCACAGTTTGAGCCACTGGTCGGCCCCGATCAGCACGGCGGCGAGCAGCAGCGGAACCCAGCCGGGCAGACGCCGCACGGGCGAGGCGGGCCGGAGAGGAGGAGTAGGTTGGGGCGGGGTCTGAAATGGGTCTGACACCCGGGCAGTATGGCGTATGGGGGTCGGGACGGGTCGAAGGCCAGCCACTGAGGATTAGCCAACGTCCAACCGCCACCGAGGAATGCGTTTGACGTCCGGGTTCCCCCAGACCGATCATGTTTTCTCTCATCTGACGTTTCCTGCTGTCAGGGTTGCCCGTTTACTCCGACCTATTGATGTTGAGTGATGCCGCTCTCAGCCGGGCTGACCTGAGCGCGTCACAATGGTGATATGGCAAACGTGGAATCTTTCGATCTCGATCACAGCAAAGTTCATGCCCCCTATGTCCGTCTGGCGGGCCTCAAACGCACGCCGCACGGTGACGCGGTCAGCAAATATGATCTGCGGCTGCTCCAGCCCAATGCGGCGGCCATAGACCCGGCGGCCATCCACACCCTCGAACACCTGCTGGCGGGCTATCTGCGAGATCACCTCCAGGGCGTGCTGGACGTCTCCCCGATGGGCTGCCGCACCGGCATGTACATGGCGGTCATCGCCGAACCCGACGAACAGGGCGTGCTGGAAGCCTTCGGAGCGGCCCTGCGCGACGTGGCGGCCCACGACCAGCAGATCCCCGGAGTCAGCGAACTGGAGTGTGGCAACTACCGCGACCACGACTTGGAAGCGGCGCGTGTACACGCGCAGACGGCCCTGAGCGCGGGCTTGAAAATTCAGAAGACCGTGCTGCTCAACCGCTGATACGAATTCCGGTTGATTTCGCCCTGTTCATAGAATCAATCTGACCAGAGCGGACAGGGGAGAGCACGGGTTTTACAGCAGCTGAAACAGCCGGTGCCGTTCCAGCTGCTCCTGCATGGAGTGCAATCTGTACTGAGTGGCCCGGCAACAAGGAGGCTTCGCGCCTGTGGTATGGCCGCAGGCGCAACTTACGTCGGGTTTGTCGCTTCTCCCCCTCAAGTGGAATGGAGAAACCTTCGTCCCGATCAACGCCGATACCAGAAATGTTGCGGCACAGAACTTCGACGTAAGTCGCCCCCCACAGCCGCCTTCCCCTTGACAGCCCCTCGGTTCTCCTGTATCTTTTCTGAGCCTTTCAGAAGGCAGCTGGGCGCGAGTCCGGCGGGGTGCATGACAACTGGTGACGCGAAACGAGGAATGAACGGACACTGCGTGAGCGGTGACCGGAAGTGAATCAGAATGAGTGATCAAGATAGGAAGGGTCCACGGTGGATGCCCTGGCACTGGAGCCGAAGAAGGACGCGATTACCTGCGAAAAGCCCTGACGAGCTGGAGATAAGCGTTGACTCAGGGATGTCCGAATGGGGAAAC
>JANXWI010000536.1 GCA_025351205.1 Deinococcus sp. | reverse complement strand
TTCCTGGTCAGGACAGCGCCCCTCTTGGGCAGAACGGACGCGCCTGGGCACGCCTGCCCGCAGCAGGCGATTGACCGCTCCGTTCACGACGACAGCTGTTCTGGACAAGATCCCGCGTTGCTCTGACCAGGAAACGGCGCTGATGTGCCCAGGAAGCGGCAGAAGGAAGAGGATACGGGTTCTGACGGGAGCTGGATGTTCGGTGCGGTTGTAAGACCAGAACGGGTTGGACGGAATCCGTACCAGGGGCGGGCGAAGAAAGACGGTTCAGGTGCCTGTGCCCGATTCGAAGGCCAGTACCTTCTGACGGAAGGCGGCGGGCAGCGGTGTTGCTAGCCCGGCGTGGGCGTTGACCGACACGAGTTCGGCGGTACACAGCAGCGTCTCGCCCCGCTGCATCCGGCACTCGAAGGTGAAACTGCTCCTTCCCAGCCGCGAGATGCGGCCCCTGAGCGTCAGCAGGTCGTCGAAGCGGGCCGGGGCCTTATAGGTCAGACTGGCCTGCACCACGTAGTTGTCGAGTTCCTGCTGTGCGGCGTCCGGGTGGTTCAGGCTCTGGGCGTTCCACTGCTCGATGCCCGCCTCCCGGAAATACTCGGTGAAGCAGAGGTCGGCGTACATCAGGTAATGCCCGTTGAAGACCACCTGCTGCGCGTCCACCTCCGACCAGCGCACCCGCAGCGGCGTGCTGACCGGGAAATACGGGCTGGAAGCGTCAGGCAGGTCGCTTGGCAGGGTTTCCGGTGCGGGTTCGGTCATGTCTCCATTATTCCCCGCTCACGCCCTGTTGTTAGGCTGCGCCCATGAACCTGAACCCACGTTTCCCGCCCGGCGCCTGGCTGTTGTCCCTGCTGCTGTTGGCCCCCGCCGTACAGACCGCCGCTGCCCAGACTGCCGCAACCCAGACTGCCGCAACCCAGACCGCTTCCACAGTCCGCGTCGCCGACGCCAAACTGCCCTTCGCCGTCAGCCTGCCGCGCGGCTGGGTGGGCGTGAACTTCAAAGACGGCCTGATGGGCGTGAGCATCGCCTCGCAGGCCAAAGCGCCCGCCGCCCTGATGCGCTTCACCTTTATTCCCAAGCAGGGCAAGGCGGTGAACCTGAAGACCGAATTTCTGGGTTTCGAGCAGGCGGTCAGGCAGGGCGGCGCGGCCCTGAAGCTGGTGAGCGAAAAAAGTGCCCGTTACGGCGGCGTCAACGGTCTGAGCCACGTGTACGACCTGAGCGACAAGGGCAAGAAGCTGCGGATGCAGATCTGGTTCGGCAGCGGCGCGAAGAATTTCTATAACTTCCAGCTGACCGATCAGTCGCTCAACTACAGCAGGCGCGCGCCCCTGTTCGCCGCCGCCCTGAACAGCGTGCAGTTCAGGTGAGCTGAGTTCCAGAGGTCCGGGTTCAGATCGCCTGAAGCCGGGGTGGCCGAGGTGCAGTCCGGACGCTGGATTGAACGCCGGAAGAGTGCGGTTTGCCCTGGCGGGGAATTGCTCCTGCCACGAGCAGGTGCATGCGGCCTCTGGCGGTCTCCCTCAGTCTGCGGGCGACAGACAGCAGAAACCCCCGCCTGGGCGGGGGCAGAGAAAGCTATGTTGCTGTAGGTAGACGATTACCAGCGGTCGTTGCGCTGGGGACGGCTGTTGCCGTAGCTGCTCTCGGGGGCGGCCTTGGTCACCACGATCTTGGCGGCCTGGGGGCCTTTGCCGTTCTGACCGGGCTGAATCTCGAACTCGACCTCGTCGCCTTCGTTCAGCTTCTTGAAGCCGCTGCCCTGGATGGCGCTGAAGTGCGCGAAGACGTCCGGGCTGCCGGGAGTCTCGATGAATCCGAAGCCTTTTTCCGCGTTAAACCATTTCACTTTACCGTTTGCCATAATGTCCAACTCCTCAAGCGACAGGGCGATAAATGCAGGGGCGTACGCCGCCGCACCTGTATCACCATGTGCATGTGAGCGATTATGACGCCTGAGGGGCGACAACGCAAGCGCGGCGGTTGATCGGGGCACAAAAGCGGAGGTGAGGCGGCCAGAACAACTGCCACCAGACGCCTTTCTGAACGGCACCCGTGAACCTGACGGGCCACGTCGGGAGTCAGGCTCAGCATACAGTCAGGCCCTGGTGAATCAATCCGGCCAGCTGGGACGCGCCTGTTCGGGGAGACTCCGGGCATCGCAGCGTCTGGAGAGGCGCGGCTCACCCTGGCAGAAGACCCGCGCTCATTTGTTAGAATCGGTGGGTGAGAGCTGGTCTGAACCGGCGGGCCAAGTCCGCCGCTTCAGGCCTGGACGGTCTGTACAGATATTTCTCCTGAGACATCATCCGAGGTGAAACAGCATGGCAGGTCACAGCAAGTGGTCACAGATCAAGCGGAAGAAGGGCGCGAACGACAAGCGGCGCAGCGGCGTGATTTCCAAGCACATCCGGGCGCTGACGGCGGCGGTCAGGTCGGGCGGCGGCGGTGACCCGGCGGGCAACCTGTCGCTCAAGAACGCGGTGGCGGCGGCCAAGTCCGACAACGTGGGTGTCGAGAACATCGACAACGCCATCAAGCGGGCGGTGAGCAACGCTGACGGCGGGGCCGACTACAAAGCGGTGGTGTACGAGGGCTACGGTCCCGGCGGCACGGCCATCTTGATCGAGACGCTGACCGACAACCCCACCCGCACCGTGGCCGAGGTCCGCAGCGTGTTCACCAAGCGCGGCGGCAGCATGGGCAACAGCGGCTCGGTGGCCTGGCAGTTCGAGAGCAAGGGCGCGTTGCATCTGAGCGAGGTGAGCGAGGCTGCCCAGGAGGCCGCCATCGAACTGGGCGCGGAAGACCTGCACGAAGGCGAGGACGGCCTGGAGATCAGCACTGCGCCCACCGACCTGTACGCGGTGTCGGACGGCCTGGCCTCGCGCGGGTTCACCGTGCACAGCGCCTCTCTCACCATGCTGCCCAGCAACACCGTGGCCATCGGCGGCCCAGACGCCGACAAACTCATGGCCCTGATCGAATACCTCGAAGACCTGGACGACGTGCAGAACGTGTATTCCAACGCCGAGCTGCCGGAAGAAGAACTGGCCTGAGGCGGCGTGGCCCCGGGAAAGCGCTTCCGTCTTGCGGTGGTTGACGTTTTTTCGGTGGATACGGTTGACACTTTGTGCATACCGAGCTATCATTTCGTCATTCAGCGTCCTCAGGGGCGCTTTTTTCATGCCCGGTTGCGGCGGGTGCCGCCAACTGTTTGCGGGCCACTGTTCGTCAGAGCTGTACGCGAACGCTCCTGCCATGCCATGCTGAGCCGTGCAACTCCAGCCTGTCAGATTTGAACACAGCCCGCAGCTGCACCCCATGATGACCGAACAGGTTTACGCCGTGGGTCAGAAGGTGGTGGTGCAGGGCAAGCGCGGCCCGGAGGTCGCCACCGTGCGCGGCGAGGCCGAGAACATGCCTGTGGGTGGGCGCTACGGCATGATCTTGCAGGCGGCCAGCGAGGGCGACCTGAGCCGCTGGGCCGAACTGGGCCGCGAGGCCGAGGACCTGAAGTGGTTGCTGCGGGCGCGGGTACGGGCGCGTGGTCTGCCCGTCAAGATCGTGGCCGCCGAGTACACCCTCGACGCCTCGCTGCTGACGGTCAGCTACAGCGCCGAAGACCGCATCGAGCTGAGCGCCCTGATTCAGGATCTGCGGCCCCACACCCGCGCCCGCGTGAATTTCGCGGCGGTGGGGCCGAGGGAGCAGGCCATGATACTGGGCGTGCTGGGCGCCTGTGGGCGCGAGAACTGCTCCAGTCATCACCTCCAGGAATTCGCCCCGGTCAGTATCCGCATGGCCCGCGACCAGCAGCTGCCACTCAACCCGGAAAAGCTGTCTGGACCCTGCGGGCGGCTGCTGTGCTGCCTGCAATTCGAGCATACCCAGTACACCGAGCTGCTGCGCGAGATTCCCCGCAAGAACGCCAAGGTCTGCGTGGAGGGCAGCGGGGCCTGCGGCAAGGTGGTCAAGCTGCACCCGCTTCAGGGCACGGTAGACGTGTACACCGACCAGGGCCTGCTGACCGAGATTCCGGCCAGCGACCTGCGGCCCCAGAAGGACAGCGTACAGAAAGACGGCGGCCAGAAGGATGGGAGCAGGCCAGAAGGCGGAGCCGAACGCCAGGGCCGGTAGCTTGCACCCCGCCGGATGCTTTGCTAAACTGCTCAGGCGTTTGAAAGCGCCCCGCAGGGCGTACTCCAGATGGTCAGGGTTTTGAGTGAATATTCATACAGGGTCTTTAGTTTCAGGGTTCTTAGCTCAGTTGGTAGAGCGGCGGTCTCCAAAACCGTAGGTCGTAGGTTCAAGTCCTACAGGGCCCGCCAGTACAAACCTCGTTTCAGACGGGGTTTTTTTTATGTCTGAAATCTGCATACCGCGCCGAAACGGGTTTCTATGTGGAGGGAGTGTGTAGCAGCGCTTCAGCCGAGGGCCGAGAGCTGGGAACGGCTGCCCCCACCCACTGCTGGTCCACTGCTGAACGTCGCTCCAGATTCAAGGCCCTGTATTCACGGCCCTGTGTTCCTCCCGCCCTGCCCTTCCAGCACCTCCAGACGCGTTTCCAGCTCGCC
>JANXWI010000473.1 GCA_025351205.1 Deinococcus sp. | reverse complement strand
TAAAACCGGGGCAGTGCGTCAGGCCCGGGCCGTCAGACACCGGTACCTGGCCCCGACGGTGTAGCTGCCGTCCGGCTGACGAAAGGGTTCCGTCGCCCGCTTGATGGCCGCCTGGACCGCCTCGTCTCCGGAATGAGCGATGGCCCGCGCTGCGACCCCGGAAGACAGCTGCCCGCGCCGGGCTGTCCTGAGATCGGCGTAATGCCACGGTGAATGCACGTCGAACACCTCCAGCGGTTCCAGGCCTGCTCCACTGGCAAAGGCCCGGAGGGCCGACTCGTCCGAAAGGGCAAACGGGCCGGGTGCACCGGGCGGTTGGGGCGGCATCAGCGGCCCGAGCGCCCGGATCAGGGAGGCCGCCTCCATCCCTTCTGGCTTACCCCAGGTCATGATCAGCACCTGGCCGCCCGGTCTGGCGACCCGTTTCGCCTCGGCGAGCGCGACGCCCGGGTTGCCAGCGTACTGGAATGAGTTGAACCCGGTCACCAGATCGAAGCTGTCGTCCGCGTAAGGCAAGGCTTCAATATCGCCCTCCAGGAATTCGGCGGACGGCGCCCGTTCACGAGCAACCGCGAGCAGGTTGGGCGAGGCGTCCAGACCATGAACAGTCGCGCCCCGCCCGGCGGAGATCTGCGCGGCCATCCCGGCGCCGCAGCCCACATCGAGGTGGGTCCAGCCCGCGCCCAGACCCAGCCGTTCGAAAGCGGCCAGATAAACCGGGCGGCACTGCCCTTCCTGAAGCTCAGCCCAGTCCCGGGCCCGGCCTCCCCAGAGCGGGGCGTTAACGGCAGACGTCCGGGGTCGCAGTTCGCTGATCATCGTTATCTCCTCCAGTTGAGCGTGTGGTTGCTGCCGGCTGGTCTTCCTTCGTGGCATTGGAGTTCTTGACAGAACTGTCGGCGTGGGTCGAGGCAGACTCACGCCGACAGCTTGAGGAAGGCGCGTCGCTCGTACAGATTACGTCCGAATGACTACAGTGAAGGACACCACCGGCCCTCCGCTGAACAGCAGGTACTCCGGGAGCGACGGCAAATTGCAAAAGTGGACTGGAGACAGGCCTCCTCTGCAGGCGTGCGCTCTGAACTCAGGTCAAGGCGTTGCCACTGTGTGTCGCTTCTCCGGTGCCCTGTCCTGCCCGGTGTCGCCGCTCATTTGGCCGGAGTGACCGGCGGAGCCCCGTCGAGCAATAGCAAGGCTGATGTCCAGGACGCGGGCAGCGTGGTCATATTGCAGAAGTTGTGGACGACCCCCACCGGGTAGATGTAGGCCTCACCGGTCTTGAAGGTCTGGCTGCTGGCCGGGGTGGTGTCGGTGGCCTTCGTCAGCACCACGACCTCGCCGCTCAGGACGGTCTCGATGCCCGGGCCGCCGTGCAAATGGAAGCCGGTGCAGACCCCAGCTGGGAGATAGAGCACGTCCTGCTCCACCTGGACTGTGGAAGACAGTGTCGGTGGAGTGAAATCATGTGCCGAAACGACCTTGAACTCGGGTTTCGGTGCTGCTGAAGTCTGGGCTAACGTGTTGTCCAGGATCATCGCCTGTGCCGCCCCCAGCAGCAGGCTCCTGGCGCAGACGATCATGCACAGACGCAGGAATGTTCCCCTCATGACTTCCCCCTGGCAAGGCGTGCTTGCCCCGCGACCCAGTCCCTCCTCCGGTCGCTCATCGAGTCGTACCTTCATTCCGAACCTTTTACCGCCGACCATGCAGGTGCCTACCACGCCTCCTGTGCTGCCCTGGTGAAGGGCACTCTCATGTCCGGGCCTGAGCGAAACCGGAGCGCCTCCGCGAATCGTCTCAGTCCAAACCCTGTTGCCGCTCCCGGTTCACAGGCCGTTCAACTGTACGGGGAGCCTCGTCCAGATACTGCTGGGCCGGACTCACACCGCCAGGGTTCACCATGCCACCCGTGCCGTTGACCATACGTTTTCATCCAGCGTTTACATTCAGGCAGGACACCGTTTAGAGTGAATACAACGCGCTCACCGTCTTCGCCCCTGGAGGCAACAGATGAATCAGCTCCGGATTTGCGTTCTTGGGGTTCCTGACGTGCGGTGTGGAGACGCGGCCGTGCGGCTCAGAACGCATAAGGCGCTGGCGCTGCTGATCTATCTGGCGCTGGAACCAGGCGCGCATCCACGCGAGGAACTGGCTGAAATGTTGTGGAACAGCCGCCCCGACACCGCCAGGAGTGCGCTCAGGCTGGCTCTGCACCACATCTCCGGCAGGCTCGGCCCTGACCTGAGTCTGCTCGCTGGGCGAGACAGTCTGGAACTGCCGCGCGGTGAGCAGCTCTGGGTGGACGCCCTGGACCTCGAGGCGCGGGTGATGGACCGCACTCGGCCCCCCGACCCTGACGCGGTCACGCTCTGGCGCGGAGAATTCGCGCAGGGACTCGCGGTCAAGGACGCGCCTGCCTGGGATGACTGGGTCCGCATTCAACAGGTGCGGCGCGGAGAACAGTTCGATGTGCTGCTGGCCCGCCTCGCGCATGCCCACATGCTGGCGGGCCGGAGCTGGGACGCCATGACCTGTTCGCGGCGGCGCATCCAACACGATCCTCTCAACGAAGACGCCTATCGCCAGCTGGCGGAGCAGCAACTCGCGGCCGGACTGCTGGCCAAAGCGGCGACCACCCGGCGGTTGTGTGCCGAGGTCATGCTCCGTGAGGTGGGGGTCCGGCCCGAGTTTGCTGTCCAGCCACGCATGGAGGCCCTTACCCGGGCACCTGTCCCTCACCCTACGCCACCACCTACCCCTGGGCCGGACTGGGCGTTGCCGCTGATCGGCCGTGAGGCCCTCCTCCAGCAGATGAATGACGCTTGGGACAGTGGAAAGCTGCTGCTGCTGGTAGGTGAGGCGGGCGTCGGGAAATCCAGGCTGGCCGAGACCTTTCTGGCGCGGCGACAGTTGGATTATTTCCGTGTCGTCTCACATCCAGTGGATGAAGGGATTCCCTTCTCGGCGCAACGCCACTGTATTCAGAACTGTCTGGCCTTTCTGGGTCATCCTGACGTGCCTGAGGCCGTCCGGTGGGAGTTGTCACGCATCGTGCCCGGCCTACATCCGAAGCCGCCGCCGCCACTCAAATCGGCGTGCGTATGCTCGCCCATTCGGGCCACCCGCGCTCAGTTGACGTGGCCACCTGCGCTCGAATGACTGGGCCACCCGCGCTCAGCACATCGGGCCACCTCCCTGCCAGCACACGAGACTCCACGGTCATCCTGAAGGATGACC
>JANXWI010000459.1 GCA_025351205.1 Deinococcus sp. | reverse complement strand
ATAGCAGGCCGCCTTTGGGGGTGCGCGTTCCGGTCACGCCCATCCTCGCCAGTTCGCGCTCGACCAGGGCCACCGCCGCGTCGGTGTAGCCGGTGGGGCTGGGCGTGTTGAGCAGTTCGACCAGAAAGTGAAGCATCTGCTGCGTGTCGAACGGGGGCGGGCCAGCGGGGGAGGATGGAGCGGTCATGACAGGATGCTAGCTCCTGTTCCCGAAAACGTGCCCGTACCCCTCTCGCCTCACGATGAGCAACAATCAGAGCCGTGGCTATATTTGAACCGGGCGAGGAAACTAGAGCATTTGTCAAAATTGCTTGCCTATTTTGACCGACCGGAGGGAGTAAATTTGGCGAGCAGTTGGGAGAATGCAGGGACGAGAGTGCGGTTCTCTCGTACCGGAATTCGGACAACTGCTCTATTTGAACCAGGAGAGGAAACCATCGACGAGGAGGTTATTCCTCCCCCATTTCCGGTCTTTAAACGTTGCCTGCATCCTGATGTTGTTCATTGAATCAAAACGAAAAACGGCGAAACCATTCTGGCCTCGCCGCCCTCCATAATCCAGTCTTCTTAATTGACCAGTTTGGTCTTGTTGCTCATGTAGTCCATCAGCACGTACTGGCCGATGTTGTGCGGCGTGGTGAAGTAGGCTTTGCCCCTGGTCATCTCGGCCACCCGGCGCACGAAGCCCACCAGTTCCGCGTCGCGGGCCAGCATGAAGGTGTTGACCTGGATGCCGCTGCGGCGGCACTGGGCCACCTCGCGCAGCGTCGCGCCCAGCACGTAGGGGTCCAGGCCGTAGGCGTTCTTGTAGATGCGCCCGTCTGGCAGCGTCAGGGCGCTGGGCTTGCCGTCGGTGATCATCACGATCTGCTTCATGTCTTTGTTCTCGCGCTTCAGGAGCTGCTGGGCCAGTCGCAGCCCGCCCGCCGTGTTGGTGTGATACGGCCCGATCTGCGCCTGTGCCAGCTTGGAAATCGGCACCTCTTCGGCGGAGTCGTGAAACAGCACGAACTTCACGGTGTCGCCGGGGTACTGGGTGCGGATCAGGTGGGCCAGGGCGAGGGCCACCTGCTTGGCGGGCGTGAAGCGGTCCTCGCCGTACAGGATCATGCTGTGAGAACAGTCGAGCAGCACCACCGTGGCCGCGCTGGAACTGTACTCGCTCTGGCGGATCACCAGGTCGCTCTCGTCCATGTTCTCCAGGCCCTTGGAAATCACGTTGCTCAGCGTGGCGGTGGTGTCGAGGTTCAGCGTGTCGCCAAACTCGTAGCTTTTCAGCTCGCCCATCATGTCGATGCCACTACTGTAGTCGCGCGTCTCGTGCGCCCCCGCCGAGCTGCGGCCCATGCCGCCCATCAGGTCGCGCAAGCTCTTGTAGCCCAGAAAGTCGATGCTCTTGTCGGTCAGGTTGAACTTGGCCTCTCCGGCCTGCCCGGTCCCGCCGCCTTCACCGTCCTCGAACTCCTTCCTGATAAAGCCGTCCTGCTGCAACTTGTCCATCATCTTCTGAATCTGCTGGCCCAGCGGCGTGTCCTGAATGTCGCCCGCCTGCATGGCCTCGGCCAGCATCTCCTCAGGGATCATGCCCTTCTCGGCCAGCGCATTCAGAATGGCGTCGAACAGGTCGTCCATGCTGGGCCGCGCGTTGGGGTCGGGGTCGTAGGGGTCGTTCATGCCCTGGCCCAGCAGGGTTTCCTGAATCATCTGCATCAGTTCGCCCGAGTCGAGTTCGTCGAGTTCGCTTTCAAATTTGCTGTAACGGGTCAGGCGGGCCATGAGGTTCCTCCGGAGTCTGGATGACAAGTGGTCAGGGTCGTGAATGGTGTGGGTCAGGGGGATACGGGACAGGGAACAGTGGTCACAGCATGCGCCCAAAGGATGGCCGCGTTTGTGACGTTAAAGGCGGAAGCGGGGCCGCAGACACCCGCACCGAAAGCTGGAGATCAACGTCTGAAACCACCCCCCGTGGTGCGTTTCTCACCCGCAGATGTGAAGAAGGCCACATTTCTCACGGCTGCAAAGTGTGTTTCAGACGGGTAAAGCTGCATGTCAGCGCCTCCGTGTCAACGTAAAATAAATAAGTGTCCGATGAGGCCACCTTCAACAGGGTATGTCTGACAGACCCCCCCCATCGGCAGGTTTTTACCGTTTGGCGTTGGCTTTTTCGGCAACTCATGAAACAGTGCAGATGCGAAATAGCTTTAATTTGTGTAAGGTGTACGTAAGAAACTTCTCACTACCCTGTGGTTACCCGGACTGGACAGTGCTCACCTGCCGTGGCCCCGTGGTTGTTTCGGTGGTTCTCTGGTCGGTCAATCCAGACCCCAGCCAGATGGTTCTTTCCTGACCGCCCCGTTTTCGTCAAAGGAGACTTCATGATCTGCTCGCTGCCCACTCTGCTCATCGCCCTGCCGGGCGCATTGAGGCGTGAGGGCTACCGTGCGCTGGAAGGCGCTTCCGACCCGGGCGCGACAGGACCCGGACGCAGTCACGCTTCCGTGGGCCTCTGCCTGCCGGGCTGAGCCGTGATGATTCTCCCCGCCCCCACCCTCTCGCCTTCATTTCCGCCTTTTCCAAGGAGACCTTTGTGAACGTCAACCAGAAACTTCTCGCCCTGATGGTGGCCCTGGCCGCCGGAAGCGCCCTGGGAGCCGGAACCACCGCCGGAACCGTCATCAACAACCAGGCCAGCGCCACCTTCACTGACCCCGCCACCAACGCCCCGGTGACCGCCCCGGTGGTGTCCAACACCGTAAGCACCACCGTGCTGCCCATTCCTGCCCTCGACATCGTCTACAAAGGCCCGGCGGGAACCACCACCGACAACGCCGGCGTGACCACGCCCACCACCAACAACGACGGCACCTCGGCGGGCAACGCCAACACCAACTTCAAGAAGTCGGGCGTGCTGCCCGGCTCCAACGTGGACACCACCTACGTGGTGCTCAACAACGGCAACGTGGACAACTACCTGGTCACCCTGAACAACACCCCCCTGAACAACCCCAGCGGCGTGGTGGTCCAGTACTTCCTGGCGAGCGACACCGCCTTCACCACCCCCATCACCACGGTCACGGTGCCTGCTTCGGGCAGCGTCGATATCGTTCAGCGCATCAAGATTCCGGCGGCGGCGGCTGTCGGCACGGTCATCTCGGTCAGCCCCTACGGTACGTCGGCGGCGGGAACGAGCAGCGGCAACGCCTACGCGGCAGTGGACGAGACCCAGAACGTCAACGTCCCGCCGACCCCGGCGGCCAACAAGGACCTGGAGTTCACTGACGCCACCGTCTTCGCGCCCACCGTCACGACGGCCCCGACGCCGCCTGTCGATCCGGCCAACCCGGTGGTGCCCACCACGCCGACCACCAACATCGGCACGCCGCCCACCGCCAACGCCGCCAACCCGCTCAACCCCGTGTCGCCTCCCGGCACGCCCAGCGACCCGAGCGATCCTGTCAAGCCCGGTTACGCCGATCCGCTCAACCCCGGCACGGCGGCTGTTCCCGGCACGCCCATCGTGGTGTCCGGCAACTCTCAGATCGCCTACCCGCCCGCCGACGCCAACAACACGCCTGACGTGGTGACCTTCAAGAACGTGGTGTCCACCCCGGTGCTGGCCGGAACGCCCGCCGACACCATCAGCCTGTTCCCCACCGACGCCACTGGCCTCCCCATCGGAACCAACAACGGCAACGGCACGTTCACGCTGCCCGACGGCGTCACGGTCGTCAAGTTCCTGAAGCCCGACGGCACCCCGCTGCCCACCGCCGTCAACCCTGCCGACGGCAAGATCTACCCGGTGGTCAGCACGCCTGCGGGCGGCGGCACCACCCCGTACCTGACCCAGGTGGTCTACCCCGACTCCAACCCCAACAACAACACCAGCACCATCGACAACCCCGTGCCCATCGTGATCACCGTGGGCGCCGACTCGGGCAACGACGCCGACCTCAAGGCCAACGGCATCACCACCGACACCATCTACCCGGCTGCCGCGCAGTTCGGTGACGTTCCGGCCAGTGGCAGCACCCCTGACCGCACCCTGGTCGGACCGGGCAACGTTTCCCAGGTCGTGGTGCCCGGCGCGCCCGCCGCCATCGGAGCGCCCGCCACCGGCACGGCCACCGACAGCACCGCCGTTTTCCCGATGCTGCTCAGCAACACCGGCGAGTACGGCGACACCTACACCCTGAGCGGCACGGTCCCGGTCAAGCTCAGCGACGGAACCACCGTGAACGTTCCTGTCCGGTACGTGGACGCCGCTGGCGTCGCCCTGCCTTCCGGAGCCGGGGCGAACACCTTCATCAGCCCCTACGTCGGCCCGAACAGCACCGGCACCGTGTTCGCCGTGATCGACATTCCGGCGGGGGCAGCGGCCACCAACGGCGTGCCGCTGATCGTGACCCAGACCGCTGTGGGCAACTTCAGCACCGTCATCCTGACCGACATCAACGACCAGATCGTCATCGGGACCATCGGCGGAGCCGTGCCGACCAAGACGGTGGACAAGCCCAGCGCCAAGCCCGGCGAGGACCTGACCTACACCATCACTGCCAAGAACTCCTACAACACCCTGGTCAAGAACTACGTGCTCAAGGAGGCCGACGGCCCCGTGACCAACGTGTTCGCCAACTCGGTCTTCAAGAGCGTGAACGTGGCCGTGACCGGCGCGACCGGCACCGTGCTGTACCGCTTCAACGGCGGCGCGTGGCAGACCAGCAACGTCCCGACCATCGCCCTGAACACCGTGACAAGCGTGGAAGTCGGCCTGAACACCAACGCCGATACGGTGATCGACAGCAACGACACCCTGCCGGTGAACGGTCAGCTGGTCGAGACCCTGGTCGTCACGGTCAAGTAACCCCCTCACAGGCTGCGCCCCGGCACATGGGGGCGCAGCCTGAAAAGCGGAGTGGGGCCGAAAGCTCAGGCGCGCTCCCCTTCAGAACAACCGATCCAGAACAACCAACCCGGAACAACCGATTCAGAACAATCAAATCCAGAAGCCGTTTCTTTTTGAGTCGCACTTTTTCTAATTTTTCCCTCCGGCCTCCCCCGCATTTTTTCGCGTCAAAGCCCACGCCCCATCTCTGCCCCCCCTCAGGAGGCCATCACTGTGAAGCGTTCACCTCAATTTCTTCTGTCCGCGCTGCTGACACTGGCCGCCGGACTGACCAGTCTGATGGGTCAGGCCGGGGCGGCTGGCACCCCCGCCGGCACAGTGATCCAGAACCAGGCCAGCGCCAGCGCCGATCCTCTCAACCCCGGCGACCCGGCCATCTCGGCAGTGTCGAACACCGTGCAGAGCGTGGTCAGCCCCGTCTGCTCGGTCTCGGTGCTGCCCGACGGTACTGTTCAGGCCCCCGGCCAGAGCGTGACGCTGCTGCCCAGCGAAGCGGCCACCTTCACCTACACCCTCACCAACACCGGCAACGCCAGCAACACCTACGACCTCGCGGCGCTGACCGACCCCGTCTCGGCCTTCACGCCGGGGCCGCTGAACGTGTACCTGGACGCCAACGGCAACGGTCAGCTGGAGGCCGCTGAACGCGTCCAGACTGCGAGCGTGACGCTGGCTCCCGACGCGGTGACCACGGTGTTTCTGGTGGCGGCCACCACGGCCAGCAGCCGGGGCGACGCGTTCGTGAACCTCTCGGCGGCCTGCGCGGGCGGTTCTCCCTTAGATTCCAACAACGTCTCGCGCGTCCGGGTCGGTGAGCCGCCCGCCGTGGGCGTCACCAAGACCTTTACGCCGGCGCTGATTAAGCCCGGTGACACCACCACCGTGACCCTGGTGGCCCGCAACAACGGACAGGGAGCCTCGCGCGCCCTGGTGCTCGGCGACACCCTGAATACCCTGACGGCCCAGGGCCTGAGCTACGTGGCCGGCAGCGCGGCGGCCAGCACCGGCGGCACCTCGGCGGGGACGACCCAGGTTGTGCCCGAATACACCACCGACGGCGCGACCTACAGCAGCGCCGAATCCAGCCCGGTCAACGGCCTGCGGGCCAGCGTCGCCAGCCTGGCCCCGTCCCAGACCCTGACCCTGACCTTCAGGATGCTGGCTGGAGCGAGCGCCGAGGGTAAGACGCTGACCAACACCGCCACGGCCACCACGGGCGGCGTGACCACCAGCGGCAGCGCCGACCTCGCCGTGCGCTTCCAGCCGGGCGTCGCCATCGGGCCAGTCGGCAACCCCACGGCCCCCGAGGGCAGCCCCGCCGATAGCCAGACCCTGCCCTTCGGCGTGGTCGGCCAGACGGTCTGCCTGGACCACACGCTGCTCAACTCGGGCAACGTCCCCGACAGTTTCCGGGTCACGCTGGCGCTCACGCCGGGCCAGCCCGGCAGCACGCCGCCCACCACCACCCTGCTGGGCGCAGACGGTCAGCCGCTGGCGCAGCCCGTGGCACTCCAGCCCGGTCAGAGCGTCCTGGTGCGGGTCTGCTACACGCCCACCTCCGCCGGTCCGGTGCGGGCCACCCTGACCGCCACCGGGGACCGGGGAACCAGCAACGCCACCACCGACCTGATCAGTGACGTGCAGGCAGGCCAGCCCACGCTGACCAAGACCTCCAGCGCGGCGGGCACGGTCAGGCTGGGCGACACCATCTCCTACACCCTGAAGCTGAACAACCCCTACACCCGCGCCCTGAGCGCAGTTCTGGTGCAGGACAAACTGATCGACGCCCTGAACTTCGTGTCGGCGTCGGGCGGCGGCAGCTACGACGCGGCCACCCGCACCGTGAGCTGGAACCTGGGCACCCTGCAACCCGGCGAGACCCGCACCCTGACCCTTGTTGCCACCGTGTCGGCAGCCGCCGTGGACGGGCAGATGCTCAGCAACAGCTTCACGCTGTCCAGCACCGAACTGCCCAAACCTGCGGTCTCCAACGTGGTTCAGAACCCGGTCTGGTCGGCGCAGCTGCTGATTACCAAGACGGTCAACACCGCCCAGGCCGCCTTCGGTGACCGCCTGACCTACACCCTGGCCATTCAGAACCTTTCCAAGACCACCGCCGTGACCGACGCGACCATCACCGACACCCTGCCTGCCGGGCTGGTGTACATCGCCGGAACCACTACCCTGGGGGGCGCACCTTACAGTGATCCGCAGGTGGCCGGGCAGGTGCTGACCTGGGCCGGGCTGAGCATTCCGGCGGGCGGCACCCTTCAGATCACCTACGCCGTGCGCGTGACCCCGGACGCCACCGGCGACCTGGTCAACACCGTGGTGGTCAAGGGCAACGGCGGCGACGCCACCGCGATTGCCAGCAACACCGCCGTCGCCAAGGTCAAGGTGCAGCCGCTGGCCTTCGCGCCGCTGGGCGAGATCATCGGGTATGTGTACGTGGACCGCAACCGTGACGGCAAATTCCAGCAGGACAACGACCTGCCGCTCTACCGCGCCCGCGTGATCCTGGCCGGGGGCCGCATCGCCCTGACCGACAAGGATGGTCGCTATCACTTCTCCGCCGTGAGCTACGGCATGCAGAGCGTGCGCCTCGACCCGGCCTCGGTGCCCTACCTGCCGCTCAAGCTGCCCACCGAGGGCGGGCTGAACGGCACCCAGACCGTCATGGTTAACGGCCTGACGAGCATCGATTTCCCGCTGGCCCCGGTCTACGGCGACATCCAGGTGCTGCGGCGCACGGTGCTGACCATGGGCGAGCTGACGGTGACCAAGGTGGTTTACGTGACGGGCAACCTGTACAGCGTGCGCCTGGTCCTGAGTACGCCCACCGATCTGCCCGGCTTCGTGCTGAGCGATCCGTTGCCCCAGGGCGCGACCATACTGAACCAGGGGACTGGACAGCAGGGGACTGGGCAGGGCCAGGGTCCGGTGGCGGGCGACCCCCTGAAGGCGGGCGAAACGGTGATTGACTACCAGTTCACCTTCGGTGGTGAGCGCGGCGCAGCCGTGACCGACCCGTCCACGAGCTGGAGGTACTGAAGTGAACTCCAAGAAGAACACCCCTAAACGTCCAGCCCCCGGACGCCCACAGATCGGACGCCCACAGATCGCCGAGGCGCACACGGCCCGCCGCGAGCAGCCCCTTGCCTCTGTCTGGAACGGCATCCTCGAACCCCGCAGGCCCGCCCTTCAGACCGAAATGGGCCGGAACCTGCCCACGACGCTCCATGCCGACGCCAGCCCCGCTGTTCGGCAGGCGACAGGCACCCTCAACCAGCCCTCGGACCGCCGCAGACAGGTTCAGCCTTCCACGGCCAGTCAGGCCCAGGCCCGCCAGCTTCAGGCCAGTCAGAAGAAGTCCAGCCCACACCTGCCCCTTGCGCTTCCGGTTCAGACCAGCGCCGCGCCCAGCAATCAGGCCCACAAATCAAACGGTAAGGGTAAAAACCTGCCGGTCCTGATGGCGCTGATGCTGGCCGGAACCTTCGGCAGCGCTGCCGCCCAGGACATCAGCACCTCGCTGCCGCTGACCAGCATCGGCGACAAGCTGCTGTGGTCGGTGGGCGACCAGACCCTGACCCTCAAGGTTCCGGCCAGCGGAAAGGTCAGGCTGGAGCTGTACAGCCCCCAGCTCGACCCCGCCGACTACCGCGCCGACAGCTACTACGGCGACGAGACCTATGACAAGGGGCCGGTCAGTACCACCTTCGAGCTGGTCGATGAGGGCGGCAAGGTGGTCGCCACACGCACCTACGCTCCCGGTGCCCAGACCTGGGACACCCTGTTCGACCAGGCATTGGAGGCGGGCAGCTACAAACTGCGGGCCAGCACCTCCGGCAACGGCAAGAACACCTTCGCCATCCGGCTGTCGGGCGCTTCGGCCTCGGTCAGCGCCGACAGGCTGGCCGTCAACGTGCATTCCCGCGCCTTCGTTCCGGTGCTGAACGTGACCACCGACGGTCCCGGCTACGCCCTCCAGATGTACGACGGAGACGGCGCAACCGAGCTGGAGGCCCAGCTGCGCGACGCTTCGGGCAAGGTGTTCCCGCTGATGGTGAGCGGGCAGCGCGGCAACGTCAGCCTGCCGCTGCCGGAAGCGGCGGGCAGGTACACCGTCGAGCTGCGTCAGCCGCAGACGGCCAGACAGTACAGCAACACCGTGGGCTTTTCGCTGGTCAAGGGCGCGGCAGACCAGCCGATCACGCTGTCGAGCAACGACACCCTGGGCCTGCTGAGGGTCGAGGCCGAACTGCTGTTGCCCGGCGACAGTGCATCCATCACCAGTGTGCCCACCAGCGTGCCGATTCAGGTCGGTGACGAGGCCGTGAAGTCCGAGCCGTACCAGGCCCAGCGCCCTGCCGGGACTTACCCGGTCAGTGTCCCGGCCATTCCGGGCGCGGAGCTGAGCTTCCCGGACCAGGTGACGGTCAAGAAGGGTGAGACCGCCCTGGTGCGGGTGCAGGTCAAGCCCCGCGTGGCCCTGACGCTGAGCACCGACAAGCCGCAGGTCTGCGTGGGCGACGTGGTGCGCTTCACCGCGCGGGCCACCACCGCTTACGCCGGAGAGCTGCCGCTGGACCTTTCGCTCGTTTCAGACGGCCTGACCTTTTCAGGCACCGGCAACAAGGCCGGAACGCTCAGCGCCGGCAAGCCCGGCGAGCTGACGCTGGAGGCCACCGCCACCAGGGCGGGCGACTTCAGCGTGACGGCCAGGCTGGCTCCCTGGGCCGACATGAAGGCCGTGGGCGTGACCGTGCTGCCCGACGCCACCAGCCTGCAACTGCGCCGCGCCGAGGTGGCCCCCGCCAAGCCCGGCGACACGGTGACGGTGGGCCTGAGCCTGACCAACACCGGCAAGGAGGCCCAGCCCTACGCCCTGAACGACACGCCCGGCGCGGGCCTTGAGGCCCTGGACGCCACAGCCTTCAGCGGCACGCTCAAGCCCGGCGAGAGCCGCGAGTTTTCCTACCGTGCGCGCGTCAGCGGCGCGGGCGGCACGGCCAGCAGCCTCCAGGCCAGCCTGACCGGTGCGGGCGTGGGCGGCAAGCCCTGCGGCGTACCTCAGACCGCCCAGGGCAGCCTGAGCATCCTGGCCCCGGTTGTTCAGCCTCCAGTTGCCCAGGCTCCGGTGGTCCGCACGGCCCCGGCCATGTCGCGCCGCTCCACCGTGACCCTGCCGTTCGAGGCCCCGGTCCAGGCCCGCTCGCTGGTGGTCAGCCACCGCTTTCCGGCGGGCGCGGCCTATACCCCCGGCAGCAGCAGACTGGGCAGCCTGCCGATTGCCGACCCCTCGCAGGGAGCCAGCGGCAAGGTCTACTGGACGCTGCCCGGCAGCACCGACCCCCAGAAGTACAGCGGCGTGGTCAGCTACGAACTGACCCACATGGGCGAGTTGCCCACGCTGGAGCGCCCCTCCCTGCTGGCCCGCTATGACCGCGAGCGCCAGGAAGTCTTGCAGGGAGAATTCAGCAGCGCCGACTACGACGGGGCGCAGCCGCTCGGCGCGGCACAGGCGGCGGCCCCCAGCGAGAACCCCGGAAGCATCAAGCTGCCGCTTGCGGGTAGCGTCATCCGTGACCGTGACCGCATCACGGTGGCCGTGGAGGGCGTGCTGGGCAGCGTCCTGGCCCCCAGCATCAACGGCGTGGCGCTGTCTGAAAAGCAGATCGGCACCCGCGTCAGCGACACCGCCGGCAACACCCAGCGCCTGGAATACGTGGGCATCCCGGTGCAGCCTGGCAAGAATGTCATTGCGCTGGGCGACCAGACCGTCACGGTGTATTCCGCCGGACCCACGGCCAGCGTGAAGTTCACCCCGGTCAGTCTGGTGGCCGACGGCAGCACGCCCGTGCGGTTCAGGGTGCTGGCGCTGGACGCCGCCGGTCAGGGCAGCGCCGAACGCTACCTGAGCCTGGGTACCAGCCTGGAGCCGCTGAGCGCCGACGCCAGCAGCAGTGACGCCGGATACCAGATCGCCCTGAAAGACGGCGTGGGCGAACTGGTGTTGCAGCCGCAGGCCACCCCCACGGCGCTGACCCTGTCGCTGCTGATCGGCGGCAGGACCCAGACCAGTCGCTACGAGGTCACGCCCGACAGCAACCGGGTGGGTGTGGGCACGCTCAGCGCCACGGTGGGCTTCAACGGCGGGATCAACACCGACAACATCCTGCTCCAGGCCCGCGCCTACTACGAAGGGCCGCTGCTGGGCGGCAAGCTGTACGTCTCCGCCGACAAAGATGGCCTGCCGGTCAGCACCAACCCCTACCTGCGCTACCCCACCTACGGCGACAACAGCGTCCAGAGCATTCCGCTCCAGGGCATCGACCCGGTGGCCTTTAACTACGACCACCCGGCCTTCCACGCCCAGTACCGCCAGGGAGCGCTGCCGATCACGGTGTTCTCGCTGGGCGACAACCTGACGGCACTCTCGGGCTACAGCAAGACCAATCCCAGCGTGGCAGCCTTCGGGGCCTTCATTCCCGGCGACCTGAAAAGCGAGGTGTTGATCCCGGGCGGCACGCGCCTGCTGCGCCTGAAACAGGGCAATCTGGTGCAGGACAGCGAATCGCTGCAACTGATCGCCAGCCGCAACGGCCAGGAACTCAGGCGCAGCACCCTGACCCGCTACGCCGATTACACCCTCGACCCGGACACCGGTGTAATCACCCTGACGCGCGGCCTGGAGCGCCTTGACGAGGGGCTGAACGACCTGAGCATCCTGGCGAGCTACCGCCTGCTGGATCCCAACGCGGGCCGCACCCTGGGCTACGGCGCGGAGGGGCGTTACCTGGGCCAGAACTTCAGTGTGGCCGCCGCCGTGATCAGCCTCGATGGCCGCTTTACCAGCGGCGTGCGGGCGGCCTACGACAGTGGCGCAAGCAATGGCAACACGGTGCAGGCGAGCGCCCTGGCCGCCTACTCGGGCGGCGTGCAGCTGAGTGCTGACCTGAACGCGGTGTTCGGCAGCACCACCGCCACGGCCCAGGCCCGCTACCAGGACGCGGACTACGCGGGGGTGAACACGTTCAGCGCCGGAGCCAACCTGCGGGCCAACCTCACGACCCGCCTGAGCAGCGACCTGGGCGTGGTTCTGGACGCCGAATACCACGCGCTGCCCGCAGGCCAGGGGCAGATCGGTCAGGGGGTCGGCCAGGGCGTGCTCGACACCCAGGGCGGCAGCGTCACGGCGCGGGCCGATTACCGCCTCCAGCCCTTCAACGTGGGCGCGGGCGTGCGGGCGGCCTTCGGAGACGTGAACGGCCTGGGCCTGGTGGGTAGTGCCGGTTACCATGTGGCCGGCCTCGACATCGACCTGACCCACACCCAGCCCCTGAGCGGCAACCTGAGGCCCCTGACCGAGTTCGCGGCCAAGGTGGCCATCGGCAAGGCCTTCCTGGGCCTGCGCGACAGCTACACCTGGGGCGGCGACAACGTGGCGGCCCTGACGCTCGACACCACGCTGGCCAACACCAACTACGCGGTCAGCTATGAGCTGCCCACCGCCAGCGGAGCCGGAAACCGTGCCCGCTTCGGCGCGGACACCAGCCTGGTTCTGAACGATCACCTGACCCTGGGTCTGCGCGGCGCGCTGCTGCGCGACATCGGCAAGGACAGCAACGAGGCCAGCGTCGGGGCCGATGTCCGTTTCCAGAGTGATTCCCTGAGCGCCACCCTGGGCGGTGACGTGGCGTTCAGGAGCGGTGTGATGAACACCGTGCTGCGCGGCGGCGTGAGCGGGTCGCTGAGCCGCAACCTGACGCTGACCACCGACGGCACCCTCGACCTGACCGCAGGCAACCAGGGGGCGCGCGCCGCTCTGGGGTACGCCTTCAGAGACGGCCCCTGGAACAGCCTGGGTTACGCCCGCTACCTGAGCGGAAGCCTGGCGGGCGGCAAGCCCGAATTCAGCGCGGGGGCCGCCGCCGAGTACCACCAGCCCCAGTTCGCGCTGCGGGCCGGAATCGACAGCCGCACCCTGCTGCAAGACCCGGAGAGCTTCACCTACCAGCCGAGCGTGTCGGGCACCTACTATTTCAACGACTGGCTGGGCGTGGGGGCCTGGGGCCGCGCCCTGATTCAGCCTGCCAGCAGCAGCACGCAGCTGGGCTACGGCCTGGAGCTGAGTGCGCGCGCCCTGCCGGGCACCTGGCTGAGCGTGGGCTACAACTTTGCGGGCTTCGACGGCCTGAGTACCCAGAGCGGGGCCTATACCAAGCAGGGGGCGTATCTGCGCCTGGACCTGACGCTCGACGAAACCGTACTGGGAGGACAGAAGTGAAGGTGTACACCCTGAAACAATCCTTCCGGCGTTTTCTGGCCGTGCTGAGCATCGCATCGGCGGGCGTCGCCGGCGCCGCAGGCTACGATCTGGAATTCGTGGGCGGCGTGGCAGTTCCCGGAGGCGGGGCCTGCACCCTGAACCTCGGGGACCGCTGCCGCTTCAACAACGTGGTGATCGGCGCGGGCACCGGCTCGGCCAACCCGTTTCAGCGCGACGTCGTGGTGACGATTACCAAGCTGGTCAGCGTCAACGCCACTGGTGTGGTGACGGGAGCCACCACCGTCGGAGTGTTCGACAATCCAGCTCCTGTGCTGACCACTCCGCCAACTCCGGCTGCGACAGCCACACAGTTCTTTTCCCCTTCGGTCCAACCACAGCAGACCACCGCCGACATCACGGGCTGGGCCGAGTTCACCTTCGACCTCGTGACGCCAGGGGGTGCCACCCCGGCAGTCGGTGCGGGCACGGCCACCCTGCCGGGCAACGTCTGGGTATCGTCGTTCGACACTGACAGTGACGGCGGAACCCTCAGGGAGTTTGTGGAGTTCGTGGGCGTTCCGTCCACAGACACGGCGCTGGCTGCCCCCACCAACCTGACCCCCGGCACCGCCGTAGACGCGGGCGTGCAGTACGTGTCGGGAGCCGCTGTGGGTGCAAACATTGTCACCGACCCCGCGTTCAAGGCGTCGGCGGTCTACACCAACCCGGCGAGTTTCAAGCTGGTGTACGGTGCCCGGACCGGAGCGAGCGGGTCCACCGCCGGTCCCCGCCTGACGGCCTTTGATTTTTTGCGCCCTGACGCCATCCTGCTTCGGCCTCTCGTGGACGGCTACAAGTCGGTCAAGCTCACCACCGACGCCGACGGCAACGGGGCCATCACCCCTGGCGACACCCTGACCTACACCGTCACCTACGTCAACACCGGCAACGCCGCCGTCACCGGCTTCCAGATCACTGACCTCCTGCCTGTGGGCGTCACCGCTGCGGCGGGCGCTCAGACCGTGCGACTGGGCGGCACGGTCACGGCGGGCGCGAAGAATACCGCATACACCGGGGCTGGAGCCAACACCAACCTGCTGGCGGCGGGGCAGACCCTGCCGATCAACGGGACGGTCAGCGTCGATATTCCGGTCACGGTGGGCGCGGTGGCCGCCGACAACACCACCCTCAGCAACCAGACCACCAGC
>JANXWI010000322.1 GCA_025351205.1 Deinococcus sp. | reverse complement strand
ATGTGTCTCTCTATCCAAAAGGAGGGAGAAGCCTTCGTTCCAGTCGCCTCCGACGCTAAAAATTGTCCGGCACAGGATTTCGAGGAAAGTTGCCCCTGAGCGCCTTGCCGGGGCCGTCTCTCTCACGACTGTCCCTCTCACGACTGTGGGCGTGCCCTGGCGCATCCTGTGAATCGCGTTTCCTCAATTCGCCACAGGAGGTTCAGGATGACCCAGGTGCAGCATGTTCAGGTCGCCATTCTCGGCACAGGCTTCGCGGGGCTGGGCATGGCGATCCGGCTCAGGCAACGCGGCATGACCGATTTCGTGGTGTTCGAGCGGGCGGGCGAGGTGGGCGGCACCTGGCGCGACAACACCTACCCCGGCTGCGCCTGCGACATCAGAAGTGACCTGTATTCCTTCTCGTTCGCGCCCAATCCCGACTGGGCGCACCGCTACGCCCGCCAGCCGGAAATCCTGGCGTACCTGAAGCGCACGGCTGACGGGTTTGGCGTGACGCCCCACATCCGATTTCACCACGAGGTACAGGAGGCCCGCTGGGACGACGAGGCGGCCCTCTGGCGCGTTCAGACCAGCCAGGGTGAGTACAGCGCCCGCGTGCTGGTGTCCGGGCACGGTCCGCTGATCGAACCCAGATGGCCCGAGATTCCCGGCCTGAAGGGCTTCGGGGGCGAACGCTTCCACTCGGCCCGCTGGAACCACGGCGCCGACCTGAGGGGCAAACGGGTGGCGGTGATCGGCACGGGCGCGTCGGCCATCCAGTTCGTGCCCGAGGTGCGCAAGGTGGCCGCGCAGGTCACGGTCTTCCAGCGGACACCGCCCTGGGTCATGCCCCGTATGGACCAGGAGACGAGCGGGCGCAGGCGGCGGGCCTTCCGGCGCTTTCCGCTGCTGCAACGGCTGTCGCGCCAGTACGTGTTCGGGCGGGCGGAGCTTCAGCACCTGGGATTTATCAGCAGGCGGGTGGGTGAACTGGTCGAGCGGCTCGGGCACGGGCATCTGGCGGCGCAGGTTCCGGACGCGGCGCTGCGGCAGAAACTGACGCCCTCCTACCGGGTCGGCTGCAAGCGGATTCTGGTCAGTGACGACTACTATCCGGCCTTGCTTCAGCCCAACGTGGAACTGGTCACCGAGGCCATCACCGAGGTGCAGGGTGACGAGGTGGTGACCGCAGACGGCCAGCGCCGGAGTTTCGACGTGCTGATCGGGGCCACCGGCTTCAACGCTGCGCGGCCACCCGTCGCCCGCATCATTTTCGGGCGGGGCGGGCAGAGTCTCGCGCACGCCTGGGCCGGGCATCTGGAAGCGCTGCACGGCACCACCATCGCCGGGTTCCCCAATCTGTTTCTGCTGGTCGGGCCGAACACCGCGCTGGGGCACAACAGTATCGTGTACATCATCGAGGCGCAGCTGGAATACATCATGCGGGCGCTGGAGCACATGGACCGGCAGCACCTGCTGGCCCTGGAACCCAGCCCCGAGGCGCAGCGGCGTTACAGCGACGGATTGCAGGACAGGCTGCGCTCGTCGGTCTGGGTGCAGGGAGGCTGCACCAGTTTTTATCTCGACGAGAACGGGCGCAACAGCACCCTCTGGCCGGGGCGGGCCTCGGCGTTCAGGCAAACGCTGCGGCGCTTCGATCCGTCGCTGTATAGGGCGAGGTTCAGTCCCAGGCGCGTCCCGCCCATCCTGCCTGACGCGGTGGCCTCTGGTTAGAGCAGTTGTCGAATTGACAGTTTCAATTTAACCGTCTGGAAAGAGTGAATTTAGTCGGGCATTGGGCATGATTGGAGCCGACAAGATAACCGCCTTTCGGCGGCGGAATGATGACAGATGCTCTAATCCGACTGGCCCCCCTGCTTCGCCTCCGGCCTGAGCAGTGGAAACAGCAGCACGTCGCGGATGCTGTCTCTGTCGGCCAGCAGCATGGTCAGGCGGTCTATGCCCATGCCCATGCCCGCGCTCGGCGGCATGCCGTATTCCAGCGCCAGCAGAAAGTCCTCGTCCTGCTCGTGGGCCTCGTCGTCTCCTGCATCGCGCCTCTGCGTCTGGGCCTCGAAGCGGGCACGCTGCTCAAGAGCGTCGTTCAGCTCACTGTAGATCGGGGCCAGTTCGAAGCCCGCCACGTACAGGTCGGCGCGTTCGGCCAGCCCCTCACGGGAGCGGTGCGCCTTGACCAGCGGCGAGATGACCAGCGGCATGTCGGTCAGGAAGGTCGGGTTCTGTAAAAGTGGCTCGACGTACTCGCCGCCCAGCTTGTCGAGCAGCTTGTACCCTGGCGTCTTGCGGTGCTCGGGGTGGTGCTCGTCGCTCCAGACGCGCAGCTTTGCCAGGTCGAGCGGGTCGAAATCCAGCTTCGCGGCCTCCCTGAGCGCCGTCACGAAATCCAGTCGCCTGAAGGGCAACGAGAAGTCGAGTTCGCGGCCCTGGTAGGTCAGCTTCGGCTCACCCTTGACCGCCACCACCAGGCTGTGCAGCAGCGTCTCGACCAATCTCATCATGTCGCTGTAGTCGCCGTAGGCGAAGTACGCCTCCAGCATGGTGAATTCCGGGTTGTGGGTGCGGTCCACGCCCTCGTTGCGGTAGGTGCGCCCGATCTCGTACACCCGCTCGAAGCCGCCCACCAGCAGCCGCTTGAGGTACAGCTCCAGGCTGATGCGCAGCGAGAATTCGTGGTCCAGCGCGTTGTGATGCGTCCTGAAGGGTTTGGCCTCGGTGCCGCCGGGCACGGTCTGGAGGGTCGGCCCTTCCACCTCCATAAAGTCCCGCTCGTCCAGAAAGCGCCGGATGTGCCGCACCACCGCCGCCCGCGTCTGGAACACGGCACGGGACTCCGGGTTGATCATCAGGTCCACATAGCGGCGGCGGGCGCGCAGCTCGTCGTCTTGCAGACCGTGAAATTTGCTGGGCAGCGGGTGCAGGCTCTTGACCAGCGGCTGCCAGGCGTGGACCTCCAGCGTCAGCTGCCCGGTCTTTGTCACGAACGGCGTGCCGCTGACGCCCACAATGTCGCCCAGATCAATATTTTTGGTGGCCGCAAACTGCTCGCTGACCTTCTTGCCAAAATAGACCTGCACCGTGCCCGACTGGTCCTGCACATCGGCAAAGGCCGCCCCGCCCATGTGCCGGAAACTCATGACGCGGCCCGCCAGCGCGTACTGTTCGCCCGGCCAGGTCTGCCCGGATTCCAGCGGCGCGGCCTCACCGCCTGGATGGTCGCTGCCGGGGTGCGCGGCCAGCAGTTCGGCGGCGCTGTGGCTGCGGGCAAAGCTGTAGGGGTGGGCATCGAAGCCGGCGGCACTCTGGGCGTCACGGTTGTTCAGGCGAGCAATAGTCTGCTCGTGCAGACCGCCCCTCGAGTGGTCATCACCGGAATCTGGGGCAGCGGAAGCGACATCTGACATGGGGGCAAGTATACGGGCGGGCCTGCGGGTCAGGCGTTATACGTCTTCCGGCTCTCCCAGCACCTTGCGCAGCACGATCTTCGTCTCCCCTTTCAGGGTGGTCAGCGTGCCCACCACGTCGAAGCCCATGCGCAGGTTGAGCAGCAGCATGTCACGGTAGCGGTTGTAGGTCTCGGTGGTCACGTAGACGTAGCCCTGCCCCTGCACCCATTCGTGCTGGGCCAGCATCAGGCGGCGGGCGATGCCCTGACCCCGCGCCCCCGGCAGCACCCCACCCAGCCAGCTGTAGAAGTGATCCTCGTTGCGGCGGTAGCCCGCCTTGAAGCCCAGGCAGTCGTCGCCTTCCCAGGCCAGCAGCAGCATCAGCCCCGGCTTCTCGGCGGCGTCCTGCTCAAGCGTGGCAAAACGGTCTCCGTCGTCAAAAATCTCGGCGGCCACCGGAATCAGGGCGGGAACCTGGGCCACCGCCTCCTCGCCTACCAGCAGCTGGATGTCCATGCACCGAGCATAGAGGTTTCACCGCCGGGCCAGCCAGTCAGCCACCAAGCGCCGCGCCGCCTCCGGCTCAAGGATGTCGGCCCCGAGCTGCCGCCGGAACCAGGTCAGCTGCCGCCTGGCGTACTGACGGGTGGCCTGCACCACGGCCTGCTGCGCGTCCTGAACATCCAGTTCGCCCCGCATCACCGCCAGCGCCTGCTCGTAGCCCAGCGTCTGCCAGACCGTCGGGCGGGGCACAGTGGCCGGGTCTGTCTGCGAGGCCAGCCACTGCGCCTCGGCGGGCCAGCCAGCGGCGAACATGGCGGCGGCACGCTCGCTGATCCGCCGTTCCAGTTCCGGCAGCGGCGGGCTGAACGCGGCGACCCGGTAGGTGTAGGCCGGAGAGGTGCTGCCGAACTCTCCGGGCCAGCGCCCCGTCTGCCGGAACACCTCCAGCGCCCGCAGCACCCGGCGCGGGTTGCGTTCCATCCGGCGGGCTTCGGCGGGGCTGGACGCCCCGATCTCGGTCAGCAGGGCGTCCAGCCCGCGCTCTGAGAGTTCCTGTTCCAGCGCCGCCCGCGCCTGCGGTTCGCTTTTGGGCGTCAGCGGCAGGCCCCGGATCAGTGCAGACAGGTAGAACCCGGTTCCGCCCACCAGCAGCGGCGTGTTTCCTCGCTCCAGAATCCCGGCGATGGCCGCCTGCGCCTGACCCACGTAGCGGGCCACGTCATAATTTTTGCTCACGTCGGCCACGTCCAGCAGATGATGCGGCACGCCCCGGCGCTCCATCAGGGTGGGCTTGGCCGTGCCGATGTCCAGGCCCCGGTACACCAGAAAGGCGTCGGCAGACACGATTTCCACCCGGCCCGCTTCCAGGGCCAGCCGCACCGCCATACCCGTTTTTCCGGCGGCGGTGGGGGCAGTCAGAACGGCGATGGGCGAAGCGGAACGCACCCGCACACTCTATCCAAGGCCACCTGTGTTTGTTGATCTCGAAACAGACCGGGCGGAGCGGCGCAGCGTCCTGACGGGCACCAACACCAGAGTCCGTGTGCCCATGACCAGAGTCCGTGTGTCCATGAGAAGAAACGGGAATCTGGACGTATTCAGTGCCGGGCTGTGATGTTACCCTACTGGCATGAACGAGCCTGTCCTCGCCCGGCTGAACACCCTCATGGCGCTGCGCGAGGAGGTCGAGAGCATCGGCAGCGCCTTTCCCTGGGAGCCTGCCGCCGACTGGCTCGATCAGGACACCCACCTGCTGCTGGTCATGGACGTGCCGGGGCTGAGTACCGAGCAGCTGGAGCTGTCCGAGGAGGGCGGCGAGCTGACCGTCGCCGGTGAACGCGGCCCGGCCCACGCGGGCCAGCAGCTCAGCCGTGAACGTCCGGAAGGCCGCTTCGTGCGCAGCCTGACCTTCCCCGACGCCGTGGTGCCCGGCAGCGCCCAGGCCAGCCTGAACAGCGGCGTGCTGAGCGTGAGGTTCGAGAAGCGGCGCAAGACCTGGCTGCAACTGGAGCGCGGCGAAGAATAAGGCTACAAGGTCGGATGCATCTGGTCCCGGTAGCTCTGAACACTCTGCTTGTCACACCTGTTCGGGTGAACCTGAAGCAGCCGCCTCCAGGCCGAAACATTCTGATCGTCGATCATCACCTGCGGCTTGGGAATGAAGCCGACAAAACACATGTCGATTCCGGCTTCCACAGCACTTTCGCGCGCGTACTCCGCCCCGCCTGAACTCCAGCAGTCCTGAACTCCAGCAGTACAGTGCAGCGCCCTGTTCGTGCAGCTGGCGGACATGGGCAATCACCGCCGGAATCGGAATTCGGGCGGTGCCGTAGTTACGAACGAACGTCTCATCGACATCCACAAAAACGACGAGCGCGGGTCTGGTTTCGGACATCCCCAGACTGTACTGCGGCCTGCTCTTACGACTTCCCCTGGCGCGTCAGGCGGTACAGCTGCACACTGTTGGCCACCGCCATCACGAGGCAGATCGCGGCAATCGGCCACTTGCCGCCCCGCGCACTGGCGAGCGCCAGGATGATCCAGGCCGCCGACAGCACGGCCAGAAAGTAGATCCGGAAGTTGGACGGGTTGTTCATCTGCAAACCAGTGTACTGGCAGGCCGCCGGGACAGCCGACCCCTTATCTTTTGGCCGCCAGCTTCAGGGCCGCGCCCACGTTCAGGATGCCCGCGCCGCAGGTGTGCAGGGCGTTCTGGGGGTCGCAGCGTCCGTCTGGAAAGGGCGTGGCCGAAGCTTTGAGCATGGCCGTGAGTGTGGCGGGCGTCAGGGCCGGATTCACGCCCAGCATCAGGCTCGCCGCGCCCGACACCTGCGGGGCCGAGAAGCTGGTGCCGTTTTTCAGGGTCAGCTCGCCTCCGCTCCACAGGGGCAGACCATCGCCCGCCGTGCCGCCGGGGGCCGCGAGCGCCACGCTCCTGCCCCAGTTGGCGTACCCCGGGCGCTGCCCGCTGCGGTCCACCGCCGTCACGGTCAGCACATTCGGGCAGCCCGCAGGGGTGTAGCCGGACGCGTCCGCGCCGTCGTTGGCCGCGCCCGCCACCACCAGCGCGCCCCTTGCCGTGACCGCTGCTGTGGCCGCCCTGATGCGGGCGTCGCAGCCGCTGAGCGGCACGAAATCGGCGTACAGGCTGAGGTTCAGGACGCGGGCCGGATTGAGATTTACGGGCACGCCGGGCACGCTCAGACCTGCCGCCCAGCGCATGGCGTCGGCGAGGTCCTGCGGGTCGATCAGGCCGTCGGTTCCGGCCACCCGCACATGCACGATGCGGGCCAGTGGGTTGACTCCCACCACGCCCTGGCCGTCTCTGGCCGCCGCGATCAGGTTGGCGACCACCTCGGCGTGGTACGACAATACCCCCACCCCGCTGGCATCGGGGTCGCGCCCGTTCCCGTCGCCGCTGCGCGCAGTGCTGGACACGAAATCGTAGCCGTTGACCTCGCGGCCCGCCAGCTCGCTGCTCGGCACGTAGCCGGTGTCGAGTACCGCCACCGTGACCGCAGCGCCCGCCACGGTGGCCCAGGCGTCCTGAACACCGATCTGGCGCAGGTTCCACTGCTGGGCAAAGAATGGGTCGGTGGGGTCTGAGGCCACAGGCTGAGTCTGAACGGGTTGAATCTCGGCGGGCGGCGTCACGGTGATGCGGATGGCGGCGGCCAGTCCGAGGGGGGCGCTCAGGGCCAGGGCAGCGAGGGCAGAACGCTTTGCGGTGAGACGGAACATGAGGTCAGTCTGCCGCATCCGCCTGACGGCTGGCTGAGGGGAATCTGTATGGTGGGCGTTTCACTGGACGAGAATACAGAGCGCGTGCGAATGAAAGACCAAGCAAAAGGAAAACCTCCCATCTCCGAGCTTCTCACCGCTAGCATGGCCGCATGACCGCTTCCTCTTCTTCTCCTGCTGAGCGCCGCACGGTGGCGCTGATCACCGGGGCCTCCAGCGGCATCGGTGAGGCCACCGCGCGCCACCTGGCCTCTCTGGGCTACGCGCTGGTGCTGACCGCCCGCCGGGGCGACCTGCTGGAGCAGCTGGCCGCCCAACTCGGTCCCCACGTCCTGCCCCACGTTCTGAACGTCGCCGCCGACGTGAGTGTGCCCGGGGACCGCGCCCGGCTGGTGAAGGCCGCGCTGGAGCGTTTTGGGCGCATCGACGCGCTGATCAACAACGCCGGAATCGGCATGTACAAAGGCCACTGGTGGGACGGTCCTGACCCGCTGCGGGTGCTGGACGTGAACCTGTACGCGCCCATCGAACTGACCCGGCTGGTGCTGCCGGGCATGCTGGAGCGGCGCGCGGGCAGCGTGGTCAACATCGGCTCGGTGGCCGGGCGAATCGCCACCCACGGTATGTACTCGGCCAGCAAATTCGGCCTGCGCGGCTTCTCGCTCTCGCTGCGGCGCGAACTGCTGGGCGCGGGCGTGTCGGTCAGTCTGGTGTCGCCGGGCTTTATCCGCACGCCGCTGACCAGCGGGAACCGGCTGCCGATGCCGGGGCCGGAAGTGGTGGCCCGCGCCGTGGCAGACGTGCTGCTGCGCCCCCGCCGCGAGGTGTTCGCGCCCGCCTGGTACGGCCCGCTGAGCCTGTTGAGCGGCCTGACGCCCGGGTTGACCGATCTGATGGTGAGGCGGCTGATGAACCTGCGCTGAAAGGTCTGCGAGGCCTGCGCCCTCATGGGCGCCGAACACCGTCTTCCGGACCATACCTTCCGGCCACCCAGCCGCGCTACACTTTGCGCCGATGAGCCTGCTGCGGCCCCTGGTTCCCCTGATCGAACGCGCGGTGCTGGGTCTTGACCGCGCCCTGAGCCGTGCGCTGCAACCCCGGCGCGCGCGCGGCCTGCTCAGCCTGCTGTGCTACTGCGGCTGGGGCACCCCCTCGCGCATCGAGCTGACGGGCCGGGTGGTGCTGCCCCGGACCCTGCACCCGGCGGCCAACGCCGACCCCAGGTGGCGCAACTTCGCCAACATCGTGCGGCGGCTGCTGTCGCGCGAGATCGGCGGCGTGGCGGTTCACGGCGTTCTGAACGGCGTCCAGGCCGAGGCCACCTCGGACAGCGACGGCTTCTTCACGCTGTGCTTTCAGCCCACCGAGCCGCTCGCCTCCGGCTGGCACGACGCGCAGCTCACCATTCCTGGCCGCGAGCGCACCAGCCACGCGCGGGTGCAGGTGGTCGATGACCAGCGCTGCGCCTACGGCCTGATCTCCGACCTCGACGACACCGTGATCAGGTCGGACGTGACGAGCGTGGGCCGGATGCTGTTCACGGTGCTGACCGGCAACGCCCGCACCCGTTCGCCGTTTCCGGGGGTCGGATCGCTGTACCGGGCGCTGGCGCGGCACCATCCGTCCGCCTCGTCTGCCCAGCCCACGAAGGTGGCGGATGAACACGGACCGGGTGAGAGCGGGCCTGGTGAGAACGAAGTGGGGCCGCACCCAAAGGGACGCGGGCGTAATCCGGTGTTCTACGTGTCGAGCAGCCCCTGGAATTTCTTTGACCTGCTGTGGCAGTTTCTGGAGTACCGCCGGATTCCGCTGGGGCCGCTGTTTTTACGCAACTGGGGCGCGGACCTCCTGACCGGGCACGGCAGCTACAAACACGCCACCATCGAGCGCATCTTCAAGGCCTACCCGCGCCTGCCGTTCGTGCTGGTGGGCGACAGCGGCGAGAGCGACGCCGAGATCTACGCCGAGGTGGCGCGCAGGTTTCCGGGGCGGGTGCTGGGCATCTACATCCGCGACGTGAACGAGGGCAAGGGCGACGGCAGGGTGCTGAAGCTGCGCGAGGACATGGCCCGCATCGGGGTGGACATGGTGCTGGCCCGCGACAGCTTCGCGGCGGCGGCCCACGCCATGGCCCTGGGTCTGATCACGCCCGGCGAGCTGCGGAGCGTGGCGCAGTCGGTGGAACGCTCGCTGCATCTGCCGCTGCTGCCGTTCTGAGGGCGGGAGGATTGTAGCGCGTGGCCTGTAGGGAAAACCAGGAATCCGAGATTGATCTCAGAACCCTGGCCTTACCCACAGCCCACAGGCCACGCGCCACGCGCCTACTTGTCGAACCTGCCGAATCCCGCCGTGCTGCGTCGCTGTGCCCCGCGCGCGAAATCCATCTGGGCCTCGACCTGTTCGTGCAGCCCGTCGGTGAAGGTGGACTCGTGAATCCAGTAGTTCAGCCGCTCGTCACCGAGCTGCACCCAGAATTTCTGGGCGTCGCCCTGGTCTCGCCAGAACACCACATGTTCGAAGCTGTTGCTGCTTGCCCAGGCGCGGATATCGTCCAGCACGCGGGCAGCCTTGGCGGCGGTCATCTCGAACGGCGCGCCGTCGGATTCGTTGCGAAAAGTCACGTCTGACATGGAGTAAGGGTACTCCCGGAGGCCCGATTCTGCGCCTTCCCGCCGGGGCCACGCGCGGAAAACCGGCGGCAGATGAATGCTTGGTAAAGCCTGGTGTAAACCGGCGTGATCGGCCTGCAACGTCACGGCCAACCTGTTTCGTCCAGCTGGGCCTGCTCTCCCGGTACAGCCGCCAGTTCTCCGGTACAGCCGCTATGCTGAAGCGCGTGCATGTCGTGACCCTCAACCTGAACGGCCTGAGAAGCGCCCTGAAAAAAGGGCTGCTGTCCTGGCTGGAGGGGCAGCAGCCGGACCTCGTGCTGCTTCAGGAGGTGCGCGCCCCGCCGATGCCCGAGGTGTTCGCGCCGCTGGGCTACTGTTCGCTGTGGCATCCGGCCATAAAGGCGGGCTACAGCGGGGTGGCGCTGCTCAGCAGAGAGGCGCTGCGTGAGGTGGTGGTGGGCATCGGTGACGCCCCGTTCGACGACGAGGGCCGCCTGATTTCCGGCGTGCTGGGCGGCGTGCGTTACGCCAGCCTGTACCTGCCCAGCGGATCGAGCGGGGAAGCCAGGCAGGCGTTCAAGGACCGCTCACTGCCGCTGCTCACGACCTGGGTGCGGGAGCAGCTGGCGCGCGGGCCGCTGGTGCTGGGCGGAGATTTGAACGTGGCCCACCGGGAGATCGACATCAAGAACTGGCGCAGCAACCAGAAGAGCAGCGGCTTCCTGCCCCACGAGCGCGCCTGGCTGGGTGAGCTGCTGGACCTGGGCCTGCAAGACGGCCACCGCCACAGCCTGGGCGACCTGCCCGCCTATACCTGGTGGAGCAACCGGGCCGGAGCTTATGCCAACGACGTTGGCTGGCGCATCGACTACCTGCTGGCGGCGGGCGTGCAGCTGAGCGGCGTGCAGGCGCACCGGGAAGCGCGGCTGTCCGACCACGCGCCGCTGGGCGGGCGGCTGCGGGCCACAGATACGTGAGCATGTGCTCAGCCTGCCGTGCAGGCGGCGTGCTACAGTAAAGGCGCTTCCGGGTTAAGGCTGCACCGTACCTCCTGAAACCGTACGTTCCGTACATGCAGGCGTTCCGTGCAGGCCCGTGACAAGCAATCCTCGCTGGAGCGGCCATTTCCCCCGTGGAATGGCTCGGCTGGAAAATCCCGCCCCGCGCATGTGTACAGCAGAGAACCCCCGCATCAGGACCGCGACGAGGTGACCCGTGTACCGCCGCCGCCCGCGAGCGACCAAAAGGTGCTGAATGCCAAAGAGCAGCAAGGAGCGCGGAGCTGAGAAGCCGGGCGCGACCCCCCAGGACAGCAGTGTCCAGAAGAGGGCGAGCAAGGCCAGAAGCGCCGCGCCAGAAGTAGACGGCGGAGCAGTGAGCAAAAAGAATCGAGCCGGTCAGGCCAAAGGTGCCGCGCCGGAGCAGGCCGAGGCTGCCAAAGCCGGGCCAGTCGTACCAGTGTCAGCAACATCCAGATTGAGCAAAAGCACCGCCGCACAGAAGAAAGCGGTTCCGGACAAGGTTGCACAGAAGGCTGTCGGCAGGTCGGGCAGGGCGGCTTCGGAACAGGCCGAACTGATTGCGACTGCATCTGTGGCCGACATGCCTGTGGCCGAGCCGGAGACCGTTTCCGTCCAGGCGAAAGGGAAAAAAGCTGGCGGCAAGACCAGGCCCGCACCAACTGGTCAGACAGCCGCTGATCAGACAGCCGACGCGCAGCACGCAGGTGCTGCCCCGGCCAGATCCGGGCGCAGGGCCGGCGTCCCGGCTGTTCCGGCAGGAATGAAGCCGGTTGCCAGTCTGCCGGTCGCCGCCGAGCCAGGGGCCGGGTCCGTTTCAGAGCAGGTCGGCGCTGCGGCAACACGTGGGCGAAAGACCCCGGCGCTTCCGCTGCCCGAGGTGACCGCTGCACCTGTGGCGGCCAGAACGGGCGGCAGGAAAGCCGCTTCCGGCAAGGCCCTCAAGCCTGCCGAAGTCTCTGCACCCACCGAGGTCGAACCTGCCGCGCCAGCCCCGGTGACTCTGGTGACTCCGGTTTCCAGGCGTGGCCGCAAGGGGTCCGGTCAGGTGACGCAGGACGCCGTCGCCTCCGATATCCCAGACGCTGACGCCCAGGACACGTCAGGCGAGACGGTCCAGGCCGCGCCCGAAACGGTTCAGCCCGGCCAGCGCAAAGGCCGCAGGCCCCGCGCCGACGCCGTCACTCCGGTCAATGACCCTGCTCCGGTTGAAGAGTCTCCGGTTGCAGAGGCTGAGGCGGCGGCTCCTGAAGTGAGCACAGTGCCCGCCAGGGCTGTCAAAGTCAAACCCGCCCCGCGCCGTACCAAGAAGCAGCGCCAGCAGGAAGAACTCGCGGCGGCCAGCGCAGCCGAGCTGGAAAGCGGGGAGGCCAGCAACATCCCGGACTCGGATGCTGAGGCGACACTGGACGCACACCCGGCGCAGTCTCTCGTTGTCGAGCAGCTCCGCAAACTGGGCCGCCCGGTGCATATCCGCGACTTCGAGCGCAGTTTTACCCGCCAGGGACGCGAGAAGCTGGGCCAGTACCGCAGCGACCTGTCGGGCCTGATGGACGAACTGGTCCACGCCGGACTCGTCATCCAGACCCGCAAGCGCACCTACGGCCTGCCCGAGTCAATGAATCTGGTGCGCGGGCGCTTTCAGGCGTCCAAGAGCGGCTTCGGCTTCGTGGTTCCGGATTCGGGCGGTGACGATTATTACATCCCCGAGGGTCAGACCCTGGAGGCCTGGACCGGCGACACCGTACTCATTCGCCCCGAGGGACGCGGTGGGCGGCGCGGCGACAGCCCGGCGGGGGTGGTGGTGCGCGTGGTCGAGCGTGCGAGCGTGCAGCTGGTGGGCAGCCTGGAACACTCACACGGCTACGCCTTCCTGAAACCCGACGACGCCCGCAACAGAAACCGCATCATGCTGGTGCCGGAGGGTCTGGAAGGCCTGCCCGACGGCGCACGCATGGTCACCAAGCTGTTCTGGCCCGAGGAGACCGGCGAGGACGAGGTGTACGGTCAGGTGCTCAAGGTGCTGGGCAACGAGGACGACCCCGAGACCGAGACCCAGGCCGTGATCATCAAGTACGGCCTGAGGGGCGACTTCCCAGACGAGGTGCTGGAGGAAGCAGCGGCCATTCCGGCGCGGATTCCGGAGGCCGCACTGGCCGGGCGGCTCGACCTGCGCGGCTACAACATCTTCACCGTGGACGGGCGCGACGCCAAGGATTTCGACGACGCCATTCACATTCAACCCACCCCCGAGGGCAACTTCGTGGTGGGCGTGCATATCGCCGATGTGAGCCACTACGTGAAGGCCGGGCAGCCACTGGACGACGAGGCCTACGCCCGCGCCACCAGCGTGTACCTGCCCGGCCAGGTGCTGCCGATGCTGCCCGAGCACCTGAGCAACGGCGTGTGCAGCCTGGTGCCCGACGAGGACCGCCTGACGCTCTCGGCCCTGATCGAGATCAATATTGACGGCGACATTCTGGACGTGAAGCTGACCCCCAGCGTGATCCGCAGCAAGGCGCGGCTGACCTACGACGAGGTGCAGGCGTACTCGGAGGCCGTCGCCACGCTGCCGGAGCAGGCCCGCGCGCTGGAGGGCGACCTGCATCTGCTGCTCAAGATCACCAGCCGCCTTCGTCAGCGGCGGCTGCGTGAGGGCGCGCTCGACTTCAAGATGCGCGAGGTCAAGGTGGACGTGGGCAAGGACGGCCACCTGGAACTGGTGCCGGTGCGCGAGGAAACAGCGCGCGGCATGATCGAGGACCTGATGCTGCTCGCCAACAAGGTGGTGGCCCGCGCCCTGCTGGAACGCAATATTCCCGGTCTGTACCGTATTCACGAGGAGCCGACCCTGGCCCGCTTTCAGGACGTGAGCAGCGCCATCGGGCGGCTGGGGCTGGCCTTTCCGGGCAACGAGCCGACCCCGCAGGCGTATCAGGCCGTGCTCAAGCAGGTGCGCGGCACCGGGCAGGAAACCGCCGTCAACACGCTGCTGCTGCGTTCCATGCAGCAGGCCAAGTACGCGGGCGAGAACCTGGGGCACTTCGGGCTGGCCTTCGATGAGTACCTGCACTTTACCTCGCCCATCCGGCGTTACCCCGACCTGCTGGTGCACCGCATGCTGAAAGCCAGCCTCAGCGGTGAGCTGACAGACCGCCAGAAGGCCGACATGAACGGCAGACTGGCCGAGATGGGACGGCACACCAGCGAACGTGAGCGCACCGCCAGCGAGGCCGAGCGCGACCTGACCAAGTACTACCAGGCCAAGTGGGCGCAGGAAAACCTGGACCTGGTGTTTCCCGGCTACGTGTCGGGCGTGATCGCCAGCGGGCTGTTCGTATCGCTGGAAAACGGCGTCGAAGGGCGCATCCACATCTCGAACCTCGACGACGACTACTACCTGTACATCGAGGAAGCCGGAATCCTGAAGGGCAAGACCAGCGGCAGGGTCTTCCGGGTCGGAGAGAACATCACCATCCGCATCACGCAGGTCAATCCCTTGGCCCGGCAGATCGAATTTTCACAGGAGAGCAACATGGACGGCAACGAAGTCAGGCCCCGCGCCCGGCGCGGCGGGGACCGCGAATCGAGCAAGCGCGAGAAGTTGAGCACCATGATTCCCAGCATCCCTGCCCCCCGCACCTCGCAGGAGGAGCAGCAGCAGGCCGCCCCCAACGCCAGCAGGCCGCCGCGCACAGGCACGGCACGCCCGGACGCAGGCAGGCCCGACGCGGGCAGGCCGGACAAGGCCGAGGCCGGGCGCAGCGAGGCGCGCACAGGCACGGATCGGCCCGCCCAGCGCAGCGCCAGCCCCTCGGGCGGCCTGGGCGGGGGCAAGCGCCGGATCATCACGCTCGACAGGCCGCGCAACGAGCACCTGCGCCCGGTGAACGTGACCGTGCAGCGCATGTACTTCGGCGACTGGACGCTGGACAACATGCCGCCCGAAGACGGCCAGAGCGGCGGCAGCTACCAGCGCGGCGGCGCGAGTGGCGGTCTCCGGGGTGGACGCCCGCAGCAGGGCGACGCCCGCAGCGCTGAGCGGCCTGCTGGCCGTGCTCAGGGTGGGCAGCGCGGCGGGCAGGGCCGGGGGCAGGAGGGCCGCGCTCCCCGCCAGCAGGCCGCACCGGCTCAGGCCAGCGTCGCCGTGACCGCGAGCAGTGAGGGTGCCGACGGCGGTGACGCCAGCAAGCGCCGCCGCCGCCGCAGAGGTCGCCGTGGTGGCAACGGCGCGACAGACTGAAGCAGGGCAGTGCGAAAAGGGGTGAAGCTGATTTCGGTCAGGTTCACCCTTCTTCTTGAAGACGTTCACGCGGCGATATCCAGCCCGAAAGATGAAGCGTGGCCCGCCTGTCGGCGAGGAATTGGGGCTGCCTGCCATACCTTGCAGCCAGTGCCTGCTGATCTGCTGGCGTCAAGGCGACGGGCAGGGTGATGTCCAGCGGCTTCCACGTCCCCCCACCGGGTTTCTGAGAAGGCTGACCCGGCCCGAACAGTTCTGCCAGGTGGCGCGGTCCATGTGAAGCCACGATCAACTGTCCACCCGGTGCCAGGACCCTCAGGGCTTCGGCCAGTGCCAGTTCAGGCGTATGCAGATGGGCCAGCACCCTGAGCATAAACACTTCGTCGAAACTGGCGTCGGCAAAAGGCAGAGCGTGCGCGTCCGTGCCTGACTGTCCATCCACCAGCTCAGTCTGCCCGGCGTGCCCGCGCCTCTGAAGCTCGGCCAGCAGGCCACCCTCTCCCCCACCGATGTCCAGCACGCGGGCCACCGACGCGACCCGCACGGTGTCGAGGAGCGGCGCGAAGGGCCACACCTGTCCGCAGAGACGAGACAGTATGGCGTCCCGCTGAGCCAGCATCACCGCCGGAAAGCCACCCGCCCGGCCACCAGCGTCAGGGTGGGCCAGCCGCGCAGCTCCTGCCCGGCCCAGGGCGAGAATTTCGCCTTGGACTTGAAG
>JANXWI010000240.1 GCA_025351205.1 Deinococcus sp. | reverse complement strand
GGGCAAACTCGCGGCTGGTGAGGGCCAGCGCCGCCGCCCCGTCGTTGAGGCTGCTGCTGTTGCCCGCTGTGACAGTACCTACAACACTGCCGCCCTGCCGGAACACCGGACGCAGCGCGGCCAGCGCCTCCAGGGTGGTGTCCGGGCGCGGCCCCTCGTCGCGGCTGACGGTGACGCTGCCCTTCCTGCCCGGCACCTGCACCCCCACGATCTCGGCGTCGAAAGCCCCTGCTGCCTGTGCCGCGACGGCCTTCTGGTGGCTGTGCAGCGCGAACGCGTCCTGGGCTTCCCGCGAGACGGTGTACTCCTCAGCCAAGTTTTCCGCCGTCTCACCCATCGCGTCCACGCCGTAAGCTTCGCGCATTTTTGGATTGATAAAGCGCCAGCCGAGCGTGCTGTCGTAGAGGGTCTGGTTACCGTTCTGAAACGCCTTCTCGGGCTTGGCCTGCACCAGCGGGGCGCGGCTCATGCTCTCAACGCCGCCCGCGAGGTAGGCGTGCCCCTCGCCGCTCAGGATGCTCTTGACCGCCGTGTTCACCGCGTCTAGACCGCTGCCGCACAGCCGGATGATGGTCGCGCCGGGCACCGTGTACGGCAGCCCTGCCAGCAGCAGGGCCATGCGCGACACGTTGCGGTTGTCCTCGCCCGCCTGGTTGGCGCAGCCCAGATACACGTCCTCGATGCTGGCCGGGTCGATGCCGCTGCGGGCCAGGGCTTCACGCAGCGCCACGGCGGCCAGATCGTCGGCGCGGACACTGCTCAGTCCACCGCCATAGCGGCCCACGGGGGTACGGACGGCAGACACGATCACGGCTTCAGGCATAAGGACATTGACTATAGCTGCTAGCGCGGAGGTGGGCCGCCACATCCAAGCAATCGTTGACAGTTACCGTAGCCGTAGCTGCCGAACCCAGCTATTCTGGACCTGTGAAACCAGTAGACAATTTAATTCAGCGGGCAGACGACATTCTAGCAGGTAATGGTCCCGTAACAGAAGATTGGCGAGATGCAATCGAACTCTATAAGGCCGCGACTGCGCTTGACTCCGATGTTGCTTATTATAAACTTGGAATCTTCTATGCTTCCGATACTTTCAACAAACCGAATTTTGAAAAATCTTTATTTAATTATAAGCAGAGCTTGAGACTTGGATATGTTCCTGCGGCAGCCGGAATGGCTAAAATATATAATACTACAAATGACCAAACGAGATGCCTCAAACTCTGGGAATTTTACTTCGAAAATATTGACACCACTAATCAGAATGATGTTATTGAAAATACATTGTTATATATTTGGCATACTTTTAATTACCATGCGCCGTTCAAAGTCTATCCTTCTATGGAGAAATTTATTGTTGAAATCGTTAGTAAATTTGTTTCTTCAACTGGAGATAAGATAAGTGGTTATATTGAAGTCGCTTCTAAGTTAATGTTAGATTATGAAACAGAAGAAAGAGCTGGAAATATCGCTCTATCTACTTCCATATATGAAAACATAATTGAAACACGTATGTTATCAAATCACTATGGGAATCTTCTAGATCATTTCAAAGAAGGAATAGCGCCCCTACAACAATTGTATGAAAAAGGTATTGGAGGGAATGAATCATAAACAGCAAATCTAAATACGACTGTTTAATCACCAAATGTCGGTGGCACGAATTCCATTTCCTTATATGACTTCGGTCAATATACTTTTCCCATACCCAACCTAGACAAATTAGGACCAAGCCCCTCAGTTGACTTCGGCCAGCGCCTCGGCGGGGGCGCTCAGCACCGCTTCCGGCGCGGTGTTGCCCGACTTGATGGCCGCCATCACCCGGTCTCTGATCTCCTGCTCCATCATGGGGCGCTCTGCGATGAAGGCAATCGCCTTCTCCTTGCCCTGGCCGATGCGCTCCTCGCCGTAGCTGTAGAAGCTGCCGGCCTTCTTGACAATGTCCATGTCGCTCGCCAGCCCCACGAGGTCGGCGATCTGGTCAAAGCCCTTGCCGAACAGCAGCGTCAGCTCGACCTCCTTGAAGGGCGGCGCGATCTTGTTCTTCACCACCTTGATCTTGACGGTGGTGCCCACCGAATCGTTGCCCGTCTTCACCGGTTGCCCGATCCGGCGCACGTCGAGGCGAACGCTGGAGTAGAACTTCAGCGCCCGGCCCCCGGTGGTGGTCTCGGGGTTGCCGTACATCACACCGATCTTCTCGCGCACCTGATTGATGAAAATGGCGGCGGTGTTGGTCTTGCTCAGCACGCCGGTCAGCTTGCGCAGGGCCTGGCTCATCAGGCGGGCCTGGAGGCCGGGCAGGCTGTCGCCCATCTCGCCCTCGATCTCGGCGCGGGGGGTCAGGGCGGCCACGCTGTCCACCACCACGATGTCCACTGCGCCGCTGCGGACCAGCAGTTCCATGATTTCCAGCGCCTGCTCGCCGTTGTCGGGCTGCGAGATCAGCAGTTCGTTGGTGTCCACGCCCAGAGCGCGGGCGTATACCGGGTCCAGGGCGTGCTCGGCGTCGATGAAAGCCGCCGTGCCGCCCGCCCGCTGACTCTGCGCGATGATGCTCAGCGCCAGCGTGGTCTTGCCGCCCGATTCGGGGCCGTAGATCTCGGTCACGCGGCCCTTGGGTATACCGCCCACCCCGAGCGCCAGATCGAGGCTCAGGCTGCCGGTACTGATGGTCTGCACGTCGAGCTTGGTCTCGGCGCCCAGCTTCATGATGGCGCCCTTGCCGAACTGCTTCTCGATCTGGCTCATCGCCATCTCGATGGCCTTGCTGCGCTGGGCGGTGTTGTTGCCGTCGATGGCGCTGGCGCTGCCCTTCTCGGTCTTGTCGGCTTTGTTAGACTTTTCCATGTGCTTCCTCCGGGTGGGGCTGTGCCTGTACGGGTGCTGTCTGTGCGGGTGCGGACAACGGTGATGAGGGGGCTGGTGATTCAGGTGTTGGCGATTCGGGCGTCTGGTGCAATTCGGGCGCAGCGAGCGGGCCGCGTCCGGTCAGGGCAAAGCGGCTTACGGTGTCGTAGACCGGGCCGGTCTTGTCGCGGGGCAGGAAGGTGTGGATCAGGTGCAGCCCAGCGGCCTGCCACTCCTGGGCGAAACTCAGGGGCGGCAGGCGCGGGGCCGGGCCTTTCTTGCGGGCCAGCGTGACGTGCGGCTGGAATTTGCCTTCAGTCGGGAATCCCAGGGCGTCCAGTTCGGCGCTCAGGCGGGCGGCCAGTTCACTCAGCCCCTCGCCCTCGACCTTCACGAACCAGACGCGGGGCGTGCCCACGTTGGGGTGATAGCCCGTGCCGCGCAGCCGCAGCGTCATGGGGCCAGCCTCGGCAGCCAGCCTCGTGCCCAGTTCCCGCAGGGCGGCCACCCTGCTTTCCGGCACGCCCGGCAGGTAGGCGAGCGTGATGTGAAGCTGATTGCCCTCGACCCTGCGCCAGTTGCTGCTCAGTCTGGCCTGTGCCCGGGCCAGATCGGCGGTCACGGCTTCCGGCAGGGCCAGCCCGAAAAACAGCCGCAGCACGCGCTCACGCGCC
>JANXWI010000236.1 GCA_025351205.1 Deinococcus sp. | reverse complement strand
TGTGGACTCCGGGGGCATGGACACAGGAGGAGGACTCAGGGGACTGGCGGTTCAGGGAGCTGGCGGTTCAGGGAGCAACGATCAGCCGGATGTCGTCGGCTTCCAGCCGGGAGCAGACGGCCTCGCCGGGCAGCGCGTCGGTGATCAGCACGTCGATATCGGCGTGGGTGGCGATGGTGGCCAGGGAGCGGCGGCCTATTTTGCTGCTGTCGAGCAGGGCCACCGCCACGGCCCCGCTGCGGATCAGCGCCTGCTTGGCCCCCACTTCCGGCAGGTGGGCGTCGGTGAAACCAGTGCCTGGGGTGTAGGCCTTGGCCGAGAAGAACACCCGGTCGGGATGCAGCCGTGAGAGGGCGTCGGTGAAGAACGATCCCACGAAGGAGCGGGCAGGGGCGTGGAAGCTGCCGCCCACCATCAGGAAGGGCACGCCGCCCGCCGCCAGCACCTGCGCCGCGTCGAGGCTGCACGCGATCACCTGCACCTGTCGCCCGTGTCCCTGGAGGCCGGGTCCCTGAAGGCTGGGCAGCAGCCGCGCCAGTGCCAGGCAGGTGGTGCTGGCGTCGAGGGCCACCGTCTCACCGTCCTGGATCAGCTCCAGCGCGGCCCGCGCGACGCGCTCCTTGGCGTCCACGTTCAGCCCTGCCCGCAGCTGCTGCGACAGTTCCTCGCTGGTGCGCTCCAGCAGCTGCGCCCCGCCGTGGACCCGGCTGAGTCGGCCCGACTCGCACAGCGTGTCGAGGTCGCGCCGCACCGTCATCTCGTGTACCCCGAACCCGGCGGCCAGGTCCTTGACCCGCACCACCTTGTCGATCAGGGCGCGCCGCAGGATGTCCTGCTGCCGCGCGGAGAGAGGGGCCTGTTCGGTCATCACAGCTTCAATCTAACACCAAACACACAGAGTTTTACAAGACCTTGCAATTTTTTGTTCGGTGATGTTAAATGACTTCAGCACCCTCATCGCAAGCCTGGCCGTCCGGTGTTCAGCAGGTCGGACGTGTCCGGTCACGGCACGCCGATCCACATTCAGGAAAGCTCCACCCCGGAGGCGTCCTCTGTTTATATTCAGCCTGTCCTCATGCGGCCTGCTCCGTCCCGGATGACCCTCGTGACGCGCGTCTGCTTCCTGCTTCAGGTCCGCCCGGAGCGTCTGGACGAGTACCGGGCGCGGCACCGTGAGGTCTGGCCCGACATGCTCCAGGCACTGCGCGACACAGGCTGGCATAACTACTCGTTGTTCCTGCGCCAAGGCGGGCTGCTGGTCGGCTACTTCGAGACGCCCAGCCTGGAGGTGGCCCAGGCGGGCATGGCCCAGCGCGAGGTCAACGCCCGCTGGCAGTCGGAAATGGCCCCCTTCTTCACGGAGCTGGGCAGCCTGCGCCCCGACGAGGGCTTTCTTCGGCTGGAGGAGGTGTTTCACCTTGACTGATCGGCAGACCACTGAAACAGGTGCTGAGCCTTCCCAGCCCCTTCTGACCCTCACTGCGGCCAGCAAGAGTTTCGGGCCGGTGCAGGCCCTGCGCGGGGTGAGTCTGGACCTCTATCCCGGCGAGGCCCACGCGCTGCTGGGCGAGAACGGGGCGGGCAAGTCCACGCTCGTCAAGATCCTGGCAGGTGTGCACCGGCCCGACGCGGGCGAACTGAGCGTCGCGGGTGAGCCGCAGCACTTTCGCAGCCCCGGCGACGCGCAGCGGGCGGGCGTGGCCATCATCTATCAGGAGCCGACCCTCTTTCCCGACCTCTCGGTGGCCGAGAACGTGCTGATGGGACGGCAGCCGCTGGGCCGCTTCGGACGCATCGACGCCCGCGCCCAGAGGGCGGCGGTGGCGGGCATCCTGCGCGACCTCGGTGTTCAGCTGGAGCCTGACCGGCTGGTGCGCGGCCTGAGCATCGCCGACCAGCAGCTGGTCGAGATCGCCAAGGCGCTGTCGCTCAGCGCACGCATTCTGGTGATGGACGAACCCACTGCCGCCCTGACGCTGCTCGAAACCGAGCGGCTGTTCCGGGTGATGCGCAGCCTGCGCTCTCGCGGCGCGGCGGTGCTGTTCATCACCCACCGGCTGGAAGAGGTGTTTGCCGAATGCCAGCGCGTGACCGTGCTGCGGGACGGCGGCTGGGTGTCGAGCGGCAGCGTGGCGGAGTACACCCCGGACAGCATGGTGCGCCAGATGGTCGGGCGAGATCTGGGCGACCTGTATCAGGATGGTCAGGGGGTGCCCGGGGCCGTCATGCTGGAGGTGCGCGGCCTGGGCAGCCCGGGCCTCTTCGAGGACGTGAGCTTTCAGGTGAGAGCAGGCGAGATCGTGGCGCTGGCCGGGCTGGTGGGGGCCGGGCGCAGCGAGGTGGCGCGGGCCGTGTTCGGCATCGATTCCCGCTCCGGTACGGTGAAGATCGGCGGACACGTCATCCCGCCTCTCAGCCCGCAGGCGACGATGGCCGCCGGTCTCGGCCTGGTGCCCGAGGACCGCCGCCAGCAGGGCCTGGTGATGGAGTTGTCGATTGAGCGCAAGGCCAATCTGGCAATCCTGAATGTTCTCCGGCGCAGCCTGCTGATGGACCGCCGGGCCGAGCAGCGGAGTGCACGCGAGTGGATTCAACATCTCGATGACACGAAGATATGCACGCACGCACAGTAAGCTTCGAGTGTCCGGAACCATACCAAGAAATTATGGGATCAACTACACTCTGATCTGTGGAGTACAACTCTCAGGACCAGTTGGTGAGCTGATCATTGATGGTCCGCTCAACGGCCAAGTATTTGAATACTATATCCGTGAAATTCTTTGCCCGGCGTTGTCTGAAGGGCAAACAG
>JANXWI010000224.1 GCA_025351205.1 Deinococcus sp. | reverse complement strand
CCGCTTCCTGCTGTACCCCACCTTCCTGCACCAGAATCCGGCAGAGCTGCGAGAGGGGTTCCAGCCGCTGCTGCGCCCCGACCCCCTGCCCGGCACCCTGACCCTGCCCGCACTGGCCGAGGTGGTGCAGGTGTGGAAGGTAGAAGACCTGGAATTGGCCCTGCAACTGGAACCGCATCAGGCGCTGACGGCGCAGGCCATCGAGCGCCGATACGCCTACCGTAACCGCCCCTGGCTGCACGCGCTGCTGCTGCGGGTGCTGCTGCTCACACCGCCCGTAGAGCTGAGTGAGACGCCGGAGATGCTGGGCTGCGTCAGCTGGGTTCCTCTAGAGGGGCTGGAATTGCCGCACACAGGGCCAGCCGCCCGCCCGGAGAACGAGGTACAGGCGCTGCGTGGCGAACTGGACGTGCTGCTCACGCGCTAGCATCGGGCCACCTTGTCGCTCTCGCCGTCCCTTCCAGCTGCAACGCCCGCCACCCAGAGCCTGGGAACACAGAGCCTGCAAGACGTCCTGCTGGCCGCGCTGCCGGGGCTGTCGCTGGGAGCCATCCTGGGCTTCTGCGCCGGGTACGCCATCAAGAAGATCGGGCGCATGACCGCCCTCCTGGTGGGCCTGCTGTTTCTGGCGCTTCAGATCATGGCCTGGCAGGGGCTGCTGACCGTCCACTGGCCGCGCATCCAGGCGCTGGCCGAACCCTGGCTGCATCAGGGCGGCGAACAATTGAGCCAATGGGGCCTGCGAATCCTCCAGACCAACCTGCCCTTCGGCGGGGCCTTCGTGGCGGCGCTGCTGGTGGGGCTGCGGGCGCGGTGAGCTTCGTCATCAGGAGCAGCCTGCGTCGAATTTCCGTGCTGGACAACTTCTAGCATCAGAGCTGACTGAGACGAAGGTTTCTTCCTCCCCCTTGAGGGGGGAGGGTTGGGGAGGGGGTGAACGGGCCGGGCATTCACTCCAACTCAAAAGATGATGCTCCTTCATTGAGCCGCGCCAGGAGGGCAGTTCATCTCACCCCCTCTCTTCGAGCGACCAAGCGTCCTCATGGGGAGGAGTGGCGTGGTCAACCGCGTCCGTTCACGACGACAGCTGCTCTGGTCAAGAAGCTGTACCAGTCCCAGCCTCCCCCCTCCGCAGGCGGCTGTACCAGTTAAGAGGGAAGGGCAAAAAGCCACACGTACAGTTGGGTTGCCTCCAGGTTCGTTACGTCCAGAACATATTGCGTCTCCCCCGCCCTGCTATCCTGACCGGGTGCCGACCCTGAGCGACATTCAGGACAAGTTGCGCCGCCCGCTGGAACTGGAACTCGCCCAGGGCTGCCAGAACCGGGCGGTGTCGGGCGGCATGGAACGGCTGCTCGACCACTTCGCCCGGCCCTTTCCGAAGGTGCGCGAGGCCCTGCGCGGTTACGGCGAGATGGAAATCCAGGCAAGACGGGACGTAGTGCAGGCCGCCCTCACGCTGCTGGCCCCCAGCAGTCGGCCCGTGCCCAAACCTCCCAGCCGCACCGAGAACCGCCCCGCCCTGCCGCCCGAGACCGACACCGCGCCGCTGGCTCCAGACACCGAGCTGAGCAGGGTCAACCTCGGCCCCGGCGCGGGCAAAAAGCTCACGGCGCTGGGGCTGTACACCCTGCGCGACCTGCTGCACAACTACCCGCGCCGCCACGAGGACCGCCGCGCCCTGCCCTCTCTGGCCGAGGTCGAAGACGGGCAGAAGGTGACGGTGGAGGGCGTGATCGTGTCGAAAAACCGCCGCGCCCCGCGCCCCGGCATGCTGATTCTGGAAGCCACGCTGGAAAACCCCTGGGGCGAGAAGATCAAGTGCACCTGGTTCAATCAGGCGTGGGTCGAAAAGGGGCTGCGCGAGGGGGCGCGCCTGATCGTGTCGGGGCGGGCCAAGAGGTTCGGGCGGCAGGTACAGGTGGCCGTGGAGCACATGGAATCGGTGGGGAATGACAGCCTGAGTACCGGGCGCATCATCGGCATCTACGACGCGAAGGAGGGCATCAGCCAGGACTTCGTTCGCAAGGCTACCCAGACCGCCCTGAACCGGGTGCCGCTGGGCGATTACCTGACGACCCGCTGGCGTGCCCAGTACGGCCTGACCGACCTGCCCGACGCCTTGTGGGGCATGCACTTTCCTGCCGACGAGGCGCAGCTGGCCCGCGCCACCCACAGGCTGAGATTCGACGAGTATTTATTTTTAGAGCTGAGGGTACTGCTTCAGGGCGAGGACGCGGTGCTGCTGGGCAAGAGGTTCGGGGCCACCGACGGCGACATGCAGACCTTCGAGGCCGGGTTACCTTTCCAGTTCACCAACGCCCAGCGGCGCGTGCTGTACGAGATCGCCGACGACATGAGAAGCGAGCGCCAGATGGCGAGGTTGCTCCAGGGCGACGTGGGCAGCGGCAAGACGGCGGTGGCGGCCTGCGCACTGTACATGGCCTGGCGCGACCAGTATCAGGGCGCGCTGATGGCCCCCACCGAGATCCTGGCGCGGCAGCACTACGCCAGCCTGACGGGCTACCTGGGCAGCCTGGGCGTGCGGGTCGGCCTGCTGATCGGGGCACTCGCCCCCAAGCAGAAGACGGAAGTGCAGCGGCAGATCGCGGCGGGCGAGCTGGACATCGTGGTGGGCACGCAGGCGCTGATTCAGGAAAACGTGAACTGGCACAACCTGGGGCTGGCGGTGGTGGACGAGGAACACCGCTTCGGCGTGATGCAGCGGCGCAAACTGCTGGCCGGGCGGCCCGACGTGCTGGTCATGAGCGCCACGCCCATTCCGCGCAGCCTGGCCCTGACCAGTTACGGCGACCTGGAACTGAGCATCATCGACGAGCTGCCGCCCGGCAGAACCCCCATCCAGACCAAGCTGATCCAGGACACCGCCCGCCGCCAGAGCTACGGGTTCGTGATGAAGCAGATTCGCGAGGGGCGGCAGGCGTACGTGGTCACCGCTCTGATCGAAGAATCCGAGACGCTGGAACTGCTGGCCGCCACCCAGCTGGCCGAGGACCTGAAGGTGCTGCTGCCGGAAGCCCGCGTGGGGCTGCTGCACGGACGCATGAGCGCCGCAGAAAAAGACGAGGTGATGGACAGCTTCCGGCAACGCGACTTCGACGTGCTGGTCAGCACCACGGTCATTGAGGTGGGCGTGGACGTCGCCAACGCCACGGTGATGGTCATCGAGAACGCCGAGCGGTTCGGGCTGTCGCAACTGCACCAGCTGCGCGGGCGGGTGGGGCGAGGCAGCGCCCAGAGCTACTGCATCCTGGTGACGGGCGAGCATTCTCAGAAGACCCGCAAGCGGCTGAAGATCATTGAGGACAGCACCGACGGCTTCGTGATCGCCGAGGCCGATCTGCGGCTGCGTGGCCACGGCGAGCTGCGCGGCACCCGCCAGAGCGGACTGGACGAACTGAAACTGGGCGACCTGGCCAACGATCTGGAAATCATCGAGCAGGCGCGGGCGCTGGCCAAGCACATCCTGAAGCACGATCCGCTGCTGGTGCATCCGGGACTGGCCTATCTGAAGGCCGAGTTGCAGGCCAGAAGCTCACAGGTGGCCTTCAGAGAGGTGATCTGAAGATGGTCGTCCGGTTCATGTCCGTTCAGAATCGGGGTACGGCTCTGGAACACAGAAAAACCTGTGTCTGCACTGTTCTCTCTCCGGAATACAAGTCCTGAGCCTTCCAGATGATTGAGGCAGGCCGCTCTAAACTGGTTGTTGCGCAACTCTGGACGTACATGTCTGAGCATGGCTTCAGAGCACGTCCTGAGGTGGATGAGATTCATTTTACGGAATCTTGGCACGTGACAAGTCTGTGACACTGAATCGGTTAAGATACAGGGGTCAAGCGCAACTCAGACAGTGGGCGAGTAAAGCCCACGCGCAGGGAACCTGCCCCAGGAGACG
>JANXWI010000180.1 GCA_025351205.1 Deinococcus sp. | reverse complement strand
CTGCTCGGATTGCGCAAAAAACGCTCAATCGGAATCACGCGTACCTCACCCTGGGGTCAGCCCAGGCCAGCGCCACGTCGGCCAGCAGGTTGCCGATCAACAGCAGCGCCGCCGAGAACATCAGCAGCGTCAGGGCCATGTACTGGTCCTTGTTGATCAGGCTGTCGTACAGCAGCGGCCCGATGGTCGGCAGGTTCAGCACGATGCTGATGATGATGGTGCCCGAAATGAGCGTCGGCAGACTCAGGCCCGCCAGACTGATCAGCGGATTGACGGCGTTTCTGACCGCGTGCCGCCAGATCACCTGCCGCTGCCCGGCACCCTTGGCCTTTGCGGTTCGCACGTAGTCCTGACCCAGCACATCGAGCATCGAGGCCCGCATCTGCCGCATCAGCCCCGCCACGCCCTCCAGACCCACGGCCAGAACAGGAATCCAGAGGTGGCCCAGCAGGTCCAGGAGGCGCCCCCACGACCAGGGCGCGCCGATGTACTGCGGGCTGAACAGGCCGCCCACGTTGCTGCCACCCAGCCGCAGCACCAGCGCCACGATCAGCAGGGCCGCCAGAAAATCGGGGATGGCGAGGCCCAGGTAACCCAGAAAGCCGATCACCTGCGAGGCCGCGCTGTGCCGGTTGAACGCCGTGTAGATGCCCAGGGGAACTGCGATCAGCCAGCTGACAACCAGCGTGGTGAGCGCGATGAACACCGTCCAGCCGATCAGTTCGCCGATGACGGTTACGACGGGGCGGTTTTGCAGAAACGAGTACCCGAAATCAAAGCGGGTGAGCACCCCGCCCAGCCAGCGGAAATACTGCGCCACGGGCGGCTGGTCCAGGCCCAGCTGCCGGCTGATGGCCGCCGCCGTCTCGCGGGTGAAACGCGGGTCTTCGAGGTACTGGTCGGTGAAGCTGCCGGGTTGCAGCTTGATCACCAGAAAGCACACCGCGCTGATGATCAGCAGGGTGGGAACCATGCCCAGCACGCGGCGCAGGATGAAGCTCAGCACTGGTGCCTGTAGCGTGTGGTGCGTGGCTTGTGGGAAAGGCGCGGCATCGACATGGGCACGAAACCTCTCAAAGCGGGGCAGAAACAGGAACGGTGACAGCACAGAAGTGGGCTGGTGCTGTTTCCACGAGCCACCAGCCACACGCTACACGCCTACTTCTGGTAGATCAGCGGAACGGGGTTGTAGCCGGGAATCACGCCCAGGTTGTAGATGTAATTGCCGTACTTGTTGCTCACCGCTCCGATGTTCTCGGGCTTGAGCAGCGGGATGACCGGCAGGTTGTAGGCGAACAGCGACTGCCAGCGGGTATAGAGCGCCTTGCGCTGGCTTTTTTCGGGCGTGACGGCAGCGGTCTCGAAGATGGTGTAGATCTCCTTCTCCCACGGAAACATTTTGGCGACGTTGGGCGTTCCGCCGTCTGTGGCGGGCTGGAGGCTGCGGTGCCAGTAGTACAGCGCCCCGCCCGGCTCCCAGATGGGGCGGCGCAGCTCGGGGTCGGGCTGGTCACCGAAGGCGTGCAGGATCATCTCGTAGTTGCCGCTCAACCCCGTAGAAAGCAGGTTTTTTGCTAGGATCCCCTGAAGGTTGACCTTGACGCCAATCTGCTTGAAATCGTTCTGGATGATGGTGGCAATCGCCGGATACACGCTGGAATCGGTGCCGTAGGTCAGGTCGAATTCCAGGTTCTTGCCCTTGGCGATGTTGCGAACACCGTCACCGTCGCTGTCTTTCAGGCCCATCGCATCCAGAGCCGCGCCCGCCGCCTTCAGGTCGAAGCTGCCGAGCGAGGCCTTGGTGTTGGCGTAGAAATCCTTGTTGGCGGGCGCGACGCCGTGACCGGGCAGCCCGGCCAGCCCGTTGTAAACGGTGTCGATCATGCGCTCACGGTTGAGTGCCGACTGCATCGCCTTCCTGAACTTCAGGTCGCTGAACACTTTGGCGAGTGCCGCGTCTTTGGCGTCGAAGTTGAAGGCCACGAAGGGCGGGGAGCCGAACAGGGCGGTGTTGCGCGTGACCCTGAACGGTGCGCCCGCCACCTCCTTCTGCTTGAGGTCGGGAAACTGCGCGCCGGTGATGTTGAGCTGATCGACGTTGCCCGCCAGAAACTGCGCCACCTGGGCCTGCGGGTCGCGGATGATCAGAAAATCCAGGCTGTCGAGGTAAGGCAGCTTGGTGCCCTTGGCGTCGGTCTTCCACGAGTTGGGGTTGCGGATCAGGCTGACCTTCTGCCCGGCAGTGTAGGCGCTCAGCCTGAAAGCGCCCGTGCCCACCACCTCGGCGGGGGCCACATTGGTCGGCCAGGCGGTGTTGATGTCGGCGGCCTTGGCCCCGCCCTCCACGCTGTACTTGAGCAGCCTGTGCTTGGGCATGATGAAGTTGCGCATCTGGAGCATGAAGGCGGGCGTGGGCTTTTGCAGCGTCACCTTCACGGTGTACTTGTCCGTGGCCTCAAACGGAATTTTCTTGCCGCCCTGGGTGAAGGTGGCGGCGTCTCCGGCGCGGGCCTCGGGGTTTTCGATGATCTGGTCGTAGGTGAACACCACGTCGTCGGCGGTGAAGGCCTCGCCGTCGCTCCACTTCACGCCCTGCCTGATCTTGAAGATGTAGGTCTTGCCGTCGGGCGAGATGGTCCAGCTCTCGGCCAGCGCGGGTTCCAGCTTGTAGGTGGCGTAGTTGAATTCCACCAGCCCGTCGAACAGCTGCTGCGAGACCAGGCCCAGGTTGTTGTCGATGGCCCCGTAGTAGTTCAGGCTCTGCGGGCTGTCGCCGAGAACCAGCGTCAGGTTGCCGCCCGGTTTGCCCGCCACCACGCCCAGCGAGTCGTAACCGCTGACCTTCTTGGGGGCCGCGCCTGCGACAGAAAAGGCCGCCAGGAGCAGGGTCAGCGCGAGGGTTCCAGCGGCCAGGGACCGGCTTTCCAGGATCGGGGTAGAACGCATATGAACCTCCGTGGGGAAAAAGGGGTGGGCAGGAAGAAAGAACTCTCGAACACGGCGCTCTACAAGGTGATGACAGGACGGGCTGACCTGATTTCTGTTGTGGTCGGAGGACTTGAGATGAACCATACCACTTTCAGACCAATCTGAGGCGGGGCCAGTTTGACGGCGACCCGTTCAGCCTTCCAGTCCCGCCAGCGGCAGTCGGCCCATCGCCTCGCCCGTGCCCGCCAGGACGCTGCGGAGCGCCGCCAGTGCTTCCGGTCTGAAACCGCAGGTGACGAGCGCCGGGGCGGGCACGTCCAGCACCGCGTAAGGGTTCCATAAGCACAGGTGCAGGTCCGGGGGCGCAGTTTCGATGCCCGGAAACGTCGCCCGCAGCCGCCCGGTGGTCGCCAGCAGCAGCGCGGCTCCCGACGCGTCTGCCTGCGCCCGGAGTGCAGGCCAGTCGAGCGCCGCCGGATCGCCGAACTCGTGCAGCGTCAGGTCGTACAAATCATCCAGCGCCGCCTTCAGGTGCGGGGCACTCAGGCCCGCCTCGCTGATCTGCCGGGCGGCCTCTTCCCGCCGCACCACCAGCAGCGCCGGGCGATGCAGCGGGGGCAGCACGACCTTCCCTACCGCGCTCAGACCCCGCGCCCAGGCCCGATTGAACAGCAGCGCGTCGGTGTGCCGCTCGACGTGCAGCCGCAGCTGCGCCGGATACCGCGCTGCCAGCCCCGCGAGCCGCGCCAGCGAGGGGGCCGGGTCGTACTGCCCGCCGTCCAGCGCGGCCTGCATCGCCGCAATGGTTTCGAGCTGGACCTCGCGCCGCCCCAACGCCATCACCAGATCGGCCCCGGCCAGCAGCGCCTGCACCGCCGCCGGTCCGCGCCCATAGTTGGAGTCAATCGCCTGCATGCCCATGCTGTCGGTGATGATCACGCCCTCATAGCCCCACTCGCCGCGCAGCAGCCCCGTCAGGATGGCCGGGCTGAGCGTGGCCGGAAGCTGCCCGTCCAGCGCCGGAAACACGATGTGGGCGGTCATGATGGCCGGGATTCCCGCCTCTGCGGCGCGCCGGAAAGGCAGGAGTTCGGTGGCTTCCAGTTCATGGCGCGAGCGATTCACGGTGGGCAGCGCCAGATGGCTGTCCTGGTCGGTGTCGCCGTGGCCCGGAAAATGCTTGGCACAGGCCGCCACGCCATAATCGTTCAGTCCCGCCGCGTAGGCCAGCCCGTGCCGCGCCACCAGCCCCGGGTCGCTGCCGAACGCCCGGTCACCGATCACCGGATTGAGCGCATTGACGTTCACGTCGAGCACCGGGGCGAAGTTCCAATTTAAGCCCACCGAGCGCAGGAAGCGGGCGTTGGCCGCCGCCACCTCGCAGGTCTGGGTCAGGTCAGGCTGCACTGATTCAGGTCGAGCCGGGTCGCGCGCGGCTCCCAGGGCCAGGACCGAGGGCGGAAACGGCCAGAAGTCGGTCCTGACCACGCCGCCGCCCTCCTGGTCCACGGCGATCAGCGCCTCCGGCCCCATGACGCCTCGCAGGGCCGCGCACAGCTGGGTGAGCTGCGCCTCGCTCACGATGTTTCTGCGGAACAGGCAGACCGCCCGGATATCGTGCTGGCGCAGATGACTGGCCGTGTCCGGGTCCAGGGTCGGCCCCGGCAGATCGACCATCAGCAGGCGTCCGGCCCTGATGACCTGATTCATCTACGACCCGCTCCAGCAACGGTTTGGACAGGTTTCGAAACGAGTGATTCAACGCCGGTAAACACTGTGTTTTTAGCCTCTTTCCCTTGAGGGGATGGGCTGGTCGGGCGCTCCAGACGGCGTTTCTCTGATCCACCCCGTCCTGCCACGAACAACGGTCTGCACCATTGTCCAGCCGGATGCCCGATGATGTGAACATGACCCGCCCCGCCCTGCACCTGCGCCCCTACCGCCCCGGCGACCTGCTGGCGCTGTACGACGTCTGTCTGCGCACCGGAGACAGCGGCGACGACGCCCGGGCCACCTACCGCGATCCGCTGCTGCTGGGCCACGTTTACGCCGCGCCCTACGCCACCCTCTGCCCGGACACCACCTTTGTGCTCGACAATGGCGCCAGGGCGGTGGGCTACGTGCTGGGCGTGCCCGACAGCCGCGAGTACGCCGCCCGCCTGGAGCGCGAGTGGTCTCCCCTGCTGCGGTCCCTGTATCCGCTTCCAGACGCATCCGACACCTCGCCCGACGCCCGCCTGATCCGGGCTGTTCACCGGGGCTATCAGGTGCCGACGGGCGCGTGGCTGAATCAGTATCCGGCCCACCTGCACATCGACCTGCTGCCCGTGGCGCAGGGCGGCGGACACGGCAGGAGGCTGATGGAGACGCTGCTTACGGCCCTCAGAGAGCGGGGCGTGCCGGGGGTGCATCTGGGCGTGGGCCTGAGCAACGTGCGGGCGCAGGGCTTCTATGAGCGGCTGGGCTTCGGGCTGCTGGAGCGTGAGAAGACCTCGCTGACTTATGGCCTGACCCTCTGAAACACTGTTCATGCTCTCCCCCACTCGGCGGCCAGCACGTTGCCCACCGCCCGGCGCAGCGGCCCCATGGTGCTGCCCGTGTGCCGCGACGGGTGGACGTTGTTGGTCAGCAGCGCCCAGACATAGCCTTGAGTGAAGTCGATCCAGACGCCTGTTCCGGTGAAGCCCGTGTGCCCCAGCGTCTGCGGGCTGCACAGGCTGCCGCCGCTCCAGCCGTGGTGCCTGCGCTCCCAGCCCAGGGCGCGGGTGTCGGTGTGGGGCAGGCGCAGCTCGGCCAGCGCCGCCGGACTGAGCGACGTAGCTTCCAGCAGGCCGCGCGCCGCGCCCAGCACCCCCACAAGTGTTCCGAACAGGCCCGCGTGTCCGGCCACTCCGCCCAGGGCGAAGGCGTTTTCGTCGTGGACCTCGCCGCGCATCACCCGCCCGCGCCAGGGGCAGCGTTCGGTGGCGACAGCAGACTCAGGATCAGGTGCAAAGGTCAGCCCAGTCGGAAGGGGCCGCGCCGCCAGCCCTGTCCCGCGCAGCCGCTCGATCACCATGCCGAGCAGCATGTAGCCGATGTCGGAGTAGACGTGCTCGCCCAGCGGCCAGGATTCCTGCAAGACGCGCTGCTTCAGGGTGTGTGCCTCGCTGCCCCAGGTGTAGATGGGCGCGTGGGCAGGCAGCCCGGCGGTGTGGGTCAGCAGCTGGCGCAGCGTGCGGGTGCCCAGGTCACTTCCATTCATCCAGCCCAGTTCCGGCAGGTGGCGGGAGAGAGAGTCGTCCAGGTCGGCCAGCCCGCTTTCCACCAGACGCAGCACCTCCGGCACGGTGAACAGCACCTTGGTCAGGCTGGCGAGGTCGAAGGTGAAACCCAGTTCCAGCGGCACGGCCTCCGGCTCACGGGCGGCCAGGCCCCAGCAGGCCATCTGGGCAGGCTCACCAGCGCGGACCACGCCCAGCGCCGCGCCCGGAACCTGTCCGGAGGTCACGGCCTGCTGCACCAGCTCGGCGGCTTTGGCGTTCACGTCTGGTCCACAGGCGCGGGTTCTGGATCCTGCTCCCCCAGCCAGGGCCGCGAGAGTTTCCCGGCGATGACGGCGTGCCTGGCCCCGGTGGTGCGGGGCAGCGTGTTGCGCCAGCCCTGGTAGGCGTAATAGCCCAGCACGGCGAAGGCGGCGGCCTCGCGGGCACAGGAGTTCCAGCCGAGGTCCTCGAAGGTCAGGACCGGCACCGGGTCCAGGCCGCCCCTGAGCAGCCGCATCAGCAGCGGATTGTACGCCCCGCCGCCCGCCACCACCACCTCGTCTAAGCCCAGTGGCAGCACGAAACGCGTGTAGGCGTCCACAATGCTGCGGGCGCTGAAGGCCGTGACCGTGGCGCTCAGATCAGCCGTGCTCAGGTGTTCCCAGCCCCTGAGCATGTTCAGGTTCCAGTGTTCACGCCCGGTGGATTTGGGCGGTGGCAGCGTCAGGTACGCGCCCTGCATCCAGGCGTCCACCAGCCCCGCATCCACGGTTCCGCTCTGTGCCATGCGTCCGCCCTCGTCGTAGCGCAGCCCGCTCCTGCTGGCCGCCTCGTCGATCAGCGCGTTGGCTGGCCCGGTGTCGAAGGCCACCACGCCCGCCTCGCTCAGCCCCGGCAGGTAACTCAGGTTGCTGATGCCGCCCAGGTTGTGGACCGACCTCCTGACGCCCGATTCGGCGTACATGATCCGGTCCGCGAACGGCACCAGCGGCGCGGCCTGTCCCCCGGCCACCAGATCGGCGGGCCGGAAGTCTGCAATGACTGGCTTTCCGGTGCGTTCGGCGATGCAGGCCGCCTCGCCGATCTGGAGGGTCGAGCGCGTGTGCCAGCCGTGCGAGCTGTCCACGCGCGGGATGTGGAACACCGTCTGTCCGTGGCTGGCGATCAGGTCGGCGTCTGCCGAGAGTTCCGCCGCCGCGCCCGCCAGCGCCTCGCCCAGCCGGAAATGGAGCTGGGTCAGGTCGCTGGTGGCCGCGTCGTTGCGGCAGGCCCGCAGCAGCGCCGCTCTCAGGTCGTCGGTGAACGGCGTGTGGACGTGTTCCAGCACCTTCAGGCGCGGCGCAGGCCCGGAGAGTTGCGGCGGGTGGCCCATGGCGATACCCTTCCCGACGGCGGGCCAGCCGGGCAGTTCGAGCAGCGCGGCGTCAATGCCGTCCACGCTGGTTCCGGTCATCAGACCCAGCACCCTGGGGGCACGTTCTCTCACCGGGCCGACCTGGATACGGGTGGCCGATCAGACGGCACTTCTGGCGAGCCGGTCATCAACTGGACAGTGGGCAAATCGCAACCTCCAGACAGGGGCAGAAGTCAGCAAATGGACAGGGATCGGCAGGGTGAACTGGAAAGGCGTTGCCATGACTTTATACCACTTGCATACCAATTCTGACCGAATGTGCTCGCCCAATCACAACAGCCTGGACCAGTCCATTTCCCGAACTGAGGTTGGCCCGATTTTGTGCAGGTGGAGATAAGCTTCACCCTGGGAGGCAGGATCATGACCAAACGCAAGGTATATGCCGCCGAATTCAAGCAGGACGCCGTCCAGCTTGCCAGAAGCAGCGGGAACATCTCGCAGACCGCCCGCGATCTGGATATCGGCGTTTCCCTGTTGCGAAAGTGGATCTCTGCTGACCGCCAGGCAGGCGAGCAGGCGTTTCCCGGCCACGGGAAACAACACCTCACCTCAGAACAGCAGGAGATCAAACGCCTGAGGAAAGAGAATGAAATCTTGCGCCAGGAGCGAGAAATTCTAAAAAAAGCCGCCGCCTTCTTGAGCAGGGCAGCGCCCGTCTTCTTGGTCAGAGCAGCGCCCATGAGGACGCTTAACCGCTTGAGCAGAACGGACCCCCATCAGGGGCCTGCCCGCATGAGGACGCTTGCTCGCTTCTTTGCCAAAAAGTAACTGCTCAGCAGCGAGTTTTAACGCGGCGAATTGGGTAGAGTAGAGCATCAGCAAGGATGCCTGCCCCAACTGCACACGCCTGGAAGCCCAGTTGGCTGAGGTACTGGCCGAACTTCAGGCGATCAGGGCGCAACTCA
>JANXWI010000162.1 GCA_025351205.1 Deinococcus sp. | reverse complement strand
GCCTTTGCCTTCATGAGCGTGGACCACGACGGCAAGATCCGCATGGACTGCTCCAGCCCCTCCGCGATGGCCGGACTGCTGGCGCACAAGGACCAGTACGACGTGGCGATTGGCAACGACCCCGACGCCGACAGGCACGGCGTCGTGACCGCTGCCGGCCTGATGAACCCCAACCATTACCTGGCCGTGTGCATCGATTACCTGTTTCAGCACCGCCCACAGTGGCCTGCGGCGGCGGGGGTGGGCAAGACGCTGGTGAGCAGCAGCCTGATCGACAGGGTGGCCGCCCGGCTGGGCCGCCCGCTGAGCGAGGTGCCGGTAGGCTTCAAGTATTTCGTCGAGGGGCTGCACACAGGCACGCTGGGCTTCGGCGGCGAGGAGAGCGCCGGGGCCAGCTTTCTTCGGATGGACGGTTCAACCTGGAGTACCGACAAGGACGGCCTGATTCTAGGCCTGCTGGCCGCCGAGATCACGGCGGTCACGGGCCAGACGCCCAGCCAGCGCTTCGACGCCCTGTGCGCCGAGTTTGGCCGCAGCGCCTACTCACGCGCCGACGCGCCCGCCAGCCGGGAGCAGAAGGCCAGACTGAGCAGACTCGCGCCGGAGCAGGTGAAGGCCACCATGCTGGCGGGCGACCCCATCACCTCCCGCCTGACCCGCGCCCCCGGCAACGACCAGTCCATCGGCGGCCTGAAGGTGAGTACCGACTCTGCCTGGTTTGCGGCCCGGCCCAGCGGCACCGAGGACATCTATAAAATCTACGCCGAGAGCTGGAAGGGTGAAGCGCATCTGCAACTGGTGATGCGGGAGGCGCGGGACGTGGTGACGGCGGCCCTGACAGGCGACACGGAGAGTGGGGCTTGACCCCGGTGGACCGCCGCGAACTGCCCGGCATGGAATTCGACTGGCTGGCCGCCGACGAGGCCGGACACCTGGCCCAGATGCTCAGCAGCGGCGCCGGGCGCGTGCCGGAGGTGGCCCTGGCAAGCGAGGAGACCCTGTTCGCGCTGCACCTGTTTCTGGACGAGCTGCCAGTTCGTGAAGCCCTGAACGTCCCGGAGGGGAGTTTTCATTTTCAGGCGCTGCTGGCCCAGCCGCAGCGGCGCGGCCTGTTCGTGTACGACGCCGACGCCGAGGGCGCAGACAGCACCGGGCGCACGGGCGAATATGTTCTGATCGCCGCGCCCGTGCAGCCGCTGACGCTGGAACAGGTACCGGAGGAATTCAGAGGGGTGATCGCCAGGATTCCGGGGCGGTTTGGCGGGAGCGAGGCGGTGAGGGTGGAGGGAGTTTAGTTGAGCAGCGGGGTTTTACCCACATTGCGCGGATAGACGACCAGGGTGTTGAAGTCGGTTGCCACCCCACTCGGCAGACGAATGGTCTGGGCCGCCACGATCTGCTGGGCCGCCAGATTCATGGTGACCGTAGTCGAGCCGGGAACCTCGGTTGTCGCATTGTTGGTAGTGCCCGCAGATTGAAAAAGCTTGGTCCCAGTGGGATAAACTGGTAAGTAATCCATGAGCAATTGCCCAGCATTTCCTGTTGGTATGTCGCTCGTCGAAGCTCTATACCCTTGTGGGGGGGAAAATGGGTTTCCACCAAATCTTGAGTAGTACCCTCTATATTCCATTAATACCTGAGCAGTTGCATCGTTCACCGAACTAACACCTGGATTATCTGCACCTTTAACACCTGTAGTTGGATCGACCAGCCCACTTCTTTTTATCGCGTAGAAAGCATAAAAAGCGTAACAAAGATCAGAGGCGTCACTAACGTCTCGAGCAGTAGCACAGTAAATCTGCGTCGGTGTACCTGATACTGTCACAGTTTTGCCGACCATTTTAGGCGGAAGGATAAAAGCCACAATAGGGTCTCTACCAACTCGCCAATTATAGCTGGCCTGAGGGGCGTTATAGGTTGTCGCACCCGAAGCGGCCATCGAAATATTTGCCCCATCCTGAAACACATAGGCGGCCTGCTTAAGTTTGCCCGCCATGTAGTTCTGGGCCACCTGCAACTCGGGAAGCAGCTGGTTTCTGGCCTGCAACGCTGCCGAGGCGCGGGCCGTCTCGATGTTGACGTACACCACGGCGGCCAGAATGATGCCTACCAGCAGCAGGGCGATCAGCAGTTCGATGAGGGTAAACGCCTGAACACGCTGGCGAGGCAGAACTCCCTGAAACTTCACCGTGCCACCTCCACGTTGAGCGTCGACACGACGCCGTCTACTGTTGCCGTGACCGTCACCAGACGCAGGGGCGCTGGCGTGGCCTGGGGCGTGGCCGGGCAGGCGACCAGACTGTAAGAGGCGGCTGTAAATGGAAAAGCCGAGGTGGGCGTGTACGCACCGGAGTTTTTCCCCTGGGCATCTTCGTCACGAATGGCGATGGTCACGCCCGATGTTGCTCCGGGCAGGGTCGTGACGCATGCCCGTGAATAGGTGTCCTGATTCTGCCATTGACCCCTGACCTGTTCCAGCCACTGCTGCGCCAGATTGGTGGCCGTCACCTGGGTCGTGCTTTTTTTGGTCAGGCCGAACAGCCCGGTCAGGGGCACCACCACGACCAGCACCACGATGGCGAACAACGCGATGGCCACCAGCACCTCGACGAGCGTGAACCCCTGCGCCCTGGAAGCGCCAGAGGCTGGCCCCGCATCAGTTCGGCGTTGCACTTAAAATCACCTTTCCGGTCACTCCAACCGCCTTGATATACAGTTTGGTGGCTGTAGAAAGGCTGCTGACCTCCCAGAGAATGCCTGTGGCCTGCACTTCACCGTATGGAGCAGAGTATGTGATGGTGTTGAGGCTGTACGTGCTGTTGTACGGGGCGACACGTATAGGTGCAGCCAGCGCTTTGCTGGTCGCAGTCGCCGCACCCGCCCACTGGGTCTTGTAATTCGCGTCCGGGGTTCCCACGGCTGCCGTGAGCGTGACCACGCTGCTGGCCGAAGTGCGCTGAGCCTGGGCGCGCGCCCGGTTCAGGTCGGCGACCAGCTGGGTTGCCCCGTCTCTGAGCTGGGTTTTACGGTAGCCGTCTGCCGAGAACGCGACGATCGCTGCCGTGACGATTCCCACGACCACCAGCACGGCCAGCAGCTCGACCAGGGTGAACCCCGTGCTGTGCTGTACAGGCGGGCGCTGGCGAAAAGCGTTCCCGAGGGTGAGCGTCATTTCTTGCCCTGAGTGACAGAATCGCTCAGGACCAGTGGGCTTTCGGCCAGCGTCTCGCCTGTGGCGGTTGAGCTGTCCAATATGTTCATCGTGACGCCCCAGTTCTGCTGCGTCGGAAAGGAAGGCGGCGCAAAGCCGGTGCTGGTACGGACATCGTAGATCAGGCTCTGACCGTAGCCGCTTCCACCCAGTGTGCCCGACACGCCGTAATAGTTCTCGATCACACCACCCAGCAGGTCCATGTTTCCCAGTCCTGAGCCTTGGGCCCACCCGTCTACTCGAACGCTGCCAAAACGGTTGGTCGTTCCCGCAATAGGACCGCCGGACGCCATTAAAATGGCCTGAATGGCGACGTTCGGGGGAGTGGACGGGTTATTCGGACTGCCGTTGTCCGAGGTCGGGCTTTTGATCACGATGTCACCCTGAGCAGAGTAGACACCCAGAATATTTTGGGCCGTGGTGTTGGTACATCCGGGGGCAGTCACCATCGTTCCTGTGCAGGGCGGCGATTCATACTTCAGGTCGCTGGTGATGTTGATGTCGCCAGCAGCAGCCACCGTGAGCTGGGCGAAGTCGGCCACCGCAGGGGCCGCAGCGGTGGCCAGGGTTGAACCAGCCGGAACCCTCGCCGGGCCGTTCAGGTTGTTGATCGTGTTTTTGGCATACACGACGCCGCTGAATTTGCCCTGGGTCGCCGAGGTCGCGGCAACCCATTCACCGCCGCTCACGGAACAGGCAGGGTTGCCCACGGTGGTCACCAGCGGCGTGCAGGGGGTCTGAGCCGCTGGCGTCCAGACGGTCCCCACCTTGACAAACATCCTGCCGTCAGCGCCGTAGGCGAGCTGCGTTGTGACCCCGCCCTTGACGTACGTGATGGTCTGCGCCTTGACAGTCGCCCCACCCAGGCTGAGCGCCGGAGCCAGTGCCAGATTCATGCTGTCCACCGTGCCGCCCAGGTACAGCCCACCTTTCTGAGCGGCCTGTACCTGACTGTTCGAGTTGGGTGGCAGGGCGACGAATGAATCGTTCCAGTTGGGCGTGTTGCCTCCGAAGGTAGGCTTGATACCATTGATGTTGGGAAGGCTCGACGTGCTGGCGTTGACGCCGCTGAGACCATTGTTCATGGCTGCCGAGGAAGAGTAGGCAGGGGGGTTGCCGAAATACGCCCCCTGCTGAAGGGCCGTGCTGCCACACGAATCGACGGAAACAGCCTGGCCGGTATTCGGGTCGATTTCGGCAGTGGGCGTCGAGACGATCTGCCCCGGGGGGCAGCCTGCCGATCCAAGCCCACCGGTCATCGTCGATCCGTCTGGTGAGGGTGAGGTCGCTCTCGTGATGGCACTTTTCGCAAATTTGAAGTTCTGATTTGTGTGGGCCGGTCCGGAGTAGTTGATATTCTGAGACGTATAGATGGCTTCGCCGTTGGTTTCCGCGTCCTGATTCCTGAACTGGTGATTTGCGAAAAATCCCCACTTGGCGAAGTTGGGGCGTCCGACGGTCAGGACATAGATCTTGCCGTCAGACAGCGTATTGACGACCCTCGCGGCTTGACCGTTGTAACTGCCAGCCGAGCTGACATCAGGAATCTGTATGTATATTTTGTAGGATTCTGTAGCATTGTTGACGACACCGATAATTTTAGCGGCAACATTGACAGCAACAGTGTCGGAACTGTTCAGATTACCTCCGACATTGTTTCCACCAACCCTGAACAGATTGTTAAAGAACTTCGACCTGGTATTGGTTGCGGACGTTACGTAACCTGCGGTTGCGAGCTGTGCATCGGTGAGAAAATCGGCGAAGAGTGAAACCCTCGCGTCGGACAGGGGCACAGCCGCGAAGACGTTGGGGGGGTCGGTGGTCACCTTCACGCCAGCCAGCCTGGGATTGACTCCGCAGACCGTGAGTGGATAGATGATGGGGGTCGGCAGGGCCGCGAGATTGCACATGGCCAGCACATCCGCCGTGATGACCGAAGGGCTGACGGTCGGTTTGATGTCTATCGAAGTGGAGTAGAGAAGTTGACCCAGCACGTCCACCTGGGCCTTGGCGCGCGCCACGCCGGATTCGGCCACGTACTGCGCCCGGATGGTCGCCTCCTGATCGGCGCCGCTGCGACGCGCCGAGAGCGCCAGTTGCCCGGTCACCACCACCACGCCCGCCAGCAGCAGCATTACGATCAGCACGGTGACCACCAGCGTCACGCCAGCCGTTTTGCGAGGAGTCTTCATACCTTCCAGAGTAAACGCTCATCTCTTCCATAGCTATCACCCGGTTGGGGGCGGACGTCTCATGGACGCTCAGCCTTCAGGGTCATACGGTGAATCGAGCTTCCAGCGTGTTCCCGCGCTGCCGCTATACTGGCTGTTATGACTGCGCCGACCCCCCAGACCGCCCTGAGTACGGCGGAGATCCGCGAAAAGTACCTGCACTTTTTTGAATCTAAAGGCCA
>JANXWI010000438.1 GCA_025351205.1 Deinococcus sp. | reverse complement strand
CAGCATGGTGAACTATGGTTGGGAATATCTTGCTCAGGCGATCCGGTGGGAAAAAACGCTGGCTGAGACGTACTTTGACCTTCTAAGACATCCTTTTCCTTCTCCTGGCGCAGCTTGAACACAAGTTGTCCGGTACTGAAGTGTAGGGATGGGGCGCTTTCTGTGGAAACCCGGAACGGCAGCAAAAACATACCTGACTCTGCCGGGGCTGAGGCCGCGCCTCTCTACTCCTTGAACACCCCGCGCAGATCTGCCGCCCGCCATCCCTGCGGCTTGAGCTGCTTGCCGTCGGCGCGTCTCGGCCCCGTGACCTTGTGCATGTTGGCCCGGTGAATCTCGGCAAACGCCAGGTCCGGGTCCACGCCCAGCGCCAGCAGCGCGCCGTAGGCCACGTACATCAGGTCCAATCAGCTCGTGCGCCAGCGGAAACACGTCCGCCACCTGCGCCCCGGGCAAACTGTCACCCAGTTCAGCTGCGGCCTGCTGCACCTCGGCCATCTCCTCGTTCAACAGCGTCAGGCGGAAGGCCAGTTCGGCGGCGTCCGGCACGGCGGGGCGCTCTGGAAGCTGCCTGCCGATGGCGCGGTGAAAGTCTGCGACCTTGCGAGCATTGCTGGAGCCGGCATCGCTGAAGCTGGCATTGCTGGAAACCATGCCCACAGGCTAGCGAAAAAACGAAAGACCTCCGCATGGAAGGTCTTTCACTGTGCTGCTGGGTGCGGGTGACCGGACTCGAACCGGTCTCTGCTGCCTGCTGTGACGCCTGCTCGCACGCCCGTTTGCAGAGGTGGGCGACCCCCTCTCGTCCGGCGGCCCATCGTGGCTCCCAGACAAAACGCAGTATGCCCGCCGATTGCCTGAGCCGGATGGGCAAAATGGTCTGAAAACATTAAGCCGCATGCCTCATGAAGACCCTCTCAAGACCGTGTAGCACTGTCTTTTACCGGCTTCAGCCGTCCGAACATCCCAGGCCCCAGCGCCGCCACCAGCAGCAGGCTCAGGGCGATCACCAGCAGGCCTGCCCGCAGGTTCAGCAGGTGCGACACGTAGCCGATCAGTGGCGGCCCCGCCAGGAAACCCAGGTAACCCAGCGTGGCGACCTGGGCCAGACCCCGGGCGTTCATGGCCCGGCCCGCCGCGCCGTACAGCACCGGCACGATGTTCGCCGCGCCCAGTCCGGTGAGCGCGTAGCCCGCTGCGGCCAGCAGGGGCGAGGTGCTGAGCACCGCTGTCAGCACGCCCAGCCCGCCGAGCAGCGATCCGGCGATTATCAGCCGCGCGTCTCCGTAGCGGCTGCGCCAACGGTCTCCGAAGGTCCGGCCCAGCGTCATGGCGAGGGTGAAGGCCGCGTAGCCCAGCCCCACCAGCCCGCCCGTCGCCGCCAGCACGTCGCGGAAATACAGCCCACTCCAGTCTCCGGTCGCGCCCTCGGCCAGCATCGCCAGGAAGCACAGCAGCCCCATGCTGGCCACCGTGGGGCTGAGGCGAAGGCGCTGAATCCAGGGGGCAGACGTTGCTGGCGCGGCAGGGGCGGCCTGATCGTGGTTATCAAAGCGGCGCGGCAGCAGCCTGGGGGCACACACACCCACCGCCAGCAGCGACAGGGCCAGAATGCCCAGCACGTGCGTCCACAGCCCGGCCCTCAGGCCCAGCAGCAGGCTGCCCGCCAGCGCCCCGGCCAGATTGCCCAGCGAGAACCAGGCGTGAAAACTCGACAGCACCGGGCGTTTCAGCTGCCGCTCGACGGCCACGCCCTGCGCGTTCATGGCCACGTCCATCGCGCCACTGGTCAGGCCGAGTGCCGCCAGCGCCAGAAAGAGCGTGCCCAGGTTGCCCGCCAGAAACGGCAGCGGCAGGCTCAGGCAGAACAGAACAGCAAACAGCCGGGTGACACCAGCGCTGCCGTAACGCACGATCCAGCGTCCGCTGAGCGGCATGCTGAACATGCTGCCCACTGAGATGCCCAGAATGGCCGTGCCCACCTGCGCGTCGCTCAGCCGCAGGGCGTCGCGCACGTCGGGAATGTGAAGCACCCAGGTGGCAAACACCAGCCCGTTGACGAAGAACATCACGGACGTGGCGACCCTGGGCGTGAGCCAGCCGAAAGCATGTGAAGCCCGCCCGCCCGGAGCGGCGTGAAGGTCGGCTGGCTGAGATTGGAGTGGCTGAGATTTGAGTGGCTGGGACTTGAGCGGTTGGGACATGATTTCCTTTCTGACGTGAACGGGGCGTCCACAAGGTGATATTCGTCTGGTACAGCGTCCACCGATCAGCAGGTATCTGGTCAGACCTCTTCGGATGCCCGGCCCGCTTTCCCTCACTGCGCGAGGCCCCTCTTTCTTGAAGCTGTACCAGTCCCACAGGGGGAGAGGGGAAAAAAAAGCTCGTCAGATCGGTGGACGCTGTACTGGACCTGTACCGGGGTTGAACGGCCACCTCGGCAACGCTTGCCTGAATCGCTGCTTATCTGAAACGATTCAGATACCCTGGCCCGGATGCTAGCATTCAGACATGGCCCCTGCCAGCCCCCGACCTCCCATCCCTCCTGCGCCCAGCCCAGCCCTGCTCGGTGCCGCGCCCGCGCCCGGCCTGCCCCGGCGCGTGACCCTGAAGGACATCGCCCGCACGCTGAAGGTCTCGCCCGCCACCGTCAGCAACGCCTACAACCGGCCCGATCAGCTCTCGCCGGGGCTGCGCGCCCGCATTCTGGACACCGCCCGCACCCTGGGGTACAGCGGCCCCGACCCGCTGGCCAGCAGCCTGCGCCGGGGCCGGGCCGGGGCGGTGGGTGTGGTCTACGACGCCACGCTCAGCTACGCCTTCGCCGACCCCGCCGCCTCGCTGTTTCTGGGCGGGCTGGCCCGGGCGCTGGAAGAATCGGGGCAGGGCCTGCTGCTGATCCCAAGTCCCCACGCCCCGTCTCAGACCACCCCGACTACCAGAGCTGAGCCGCCCAGAACTGAGCCGCCCAAAACCGGGCTGAACGGTGCCGATTTGAACAGTGCCAGTCTAAACAGTGCCAGTCCGAACAGGACCGCCGCGAATGTCGCCGGGCCAGCGCCAGAGATTGTTCCGGCGGTCACCCGCGTGCAGAGCGCCAGCGTGGACGGCTTCATCGTGTATTCGGCCCAGGACGGCAGCGACCTGCTGAGGGCGGTGATGGGGCGCGGACTGCCGGTGGTGCTGGTCGATCAGGCCCCGGCAGATCAGGCCCAGGTGAGCGGCGCGGCCCACCCCAGCTTGGCCCATATCGGAACCGCTCAGATCGGAATAGACGACGCGGGCGGGGCCAGAGAGGCGGCGCGGCATCTGCTGGAACACGGCCACCGCGCCATCGGGGTGCTGAGCCTGGAATTCGGGCCGCTGGGCGGGGCCACGTCGCCGATTGGACAGGCGCGCGGCACGGTCACGGCGGCGCGCGAGGCCCAGATGAGCTACCACACCACCTCCGAGCGGCTGCGGGCCTACCGCGAGGCTGTCGCCGGAGTGGAGGGGGCCGCGCTGCACGTCATGGAAGCCCGGGACAACACGCCTCAGGAGGCCGAGACGCTGGCCCTGGAACTGCTGGGGAGCAGGCCCGAGATCACCGCGCTGCTGTGCATGAGCGACGTGCTGGCGCAGGGGGCGCTGAGTGCCGCCCGCACCCTGGGGATGCACGTTCCGGGTCAGCTGAGCGTGGTGGGCTACGACGACGTGCCCAGCAGCGCGGCGCTGGGCCTGAGCAGCGTGCATCAGCCCACCGCCCAGAAGGGCGAACTGGCGGGCCGCGCCCTGCTGGAACTGCTTTCGGGCGGGGCGGCCAGAGCGTTGACCCTGCCCACCCGGCTGATGGTGCGCGGAAGTAGCGGGCCTGTTCGGGAATAGTATTTCGGCATTTGGGGCTTCTGCTTACGCTTTTGGCTTTCTCCCAACCCCCCAGCCCCCTACCGCTCTGACCAGAGACGCGTTGACGAATCTAGCCAGAGGAGGGGCCGCCCCCGATGACCTGCCCATCGCCCCGCTGGGACAGGGGGAGCTTAAAAGAGCGTCAAGCGCTGCGCGATTTGGAAGGCGGGTCGGCGTATTCCGGTTGAAACGCTCGTGCTATGTGCATTCCCCGTCACGGAGCGATAAGCCCGCTTCTTGCCGTTGGAAACATTTTCAGTTCGTCGCTGAAACGGGTCTGCCTGGGCGCGGGCTTAACTCGCCGAAGGCTGTGCGCGTGTGGGTGGCCGAGGGTGGGAGGTGCCGCAGGTGGTTCATTTTTAATCGAATAGCTTTCGCCTTTCACCCCTTGTGAGAGACTCGCAGATCTACTTGCGGAGGGGCGCTTCAAAGCAGTGGGGCGAGGGGGCGACGCAGTGAATCCGGCACACCTCCCCCGCCCCGCCCGTTTCCCCTGTAACCTGATATCGATGAAGATTCTGGTCACGGGCGGGGCGGGCTACATCGGGTCACACACGGTACGCGCCCTCATGAGGGCCGGGCACAGCGTGGTGGTGCTCGACAACCTGAGCAGCGGGAACGCGAGAGCGCTGCCGGAAGGCGTGCCACTGGTGCAGGCCGACCTGCTGGACCAAGGCGCGGTGCAGGACGCCCTGAAGCAGCATCAGCCAGATGCCGCAGTGCATTTCGCGGCGCTCATCGAGGTGGGCGAGAGCATGGCCCAGCCGGGGCGCTACTACCGCAACAACGTGGTGGGCAGCCTGAACCTGCTGAGCGCGATTGCGAACACCCGCAAGATTCCTGTCGTGTTCAGCAGCACGGCGGCCCTGTACGGTGACGCTGCGGTGTCGCCCATTCCAGAAGACGCGCCCAAGCAGCCCACCAGCGTCTACGGCGAGACCAAGCTGATGACCGAGCAGATGATTGCGGCGTTCGAGCGGGCACACGGCATCCGCAGCGTGCGGCTGAGGTACTTCAACGTGTGTGGGGCGCTGCCGGGCGGATCGATTGGCGAGAACCACGTCAACAAGACGCACCTGATCGAACTGGCGCTGCTCACCGCCCTCGGGCAGCGAGAGAAGATGATGATCTTCGGAGACGACTACCCGACCCGCGACGGCACCTGTATCCGCGACTATATTCATGTGCTCGACCTGGCAGACGCGCACGTGAAAGCGGTGGAGGCGCTGCAACAGGGTGCGGCGAGCGTGGCCTACAACGTCGGGCTGGGGCACGGCTTCACGGTGCGCGAGGTGCTCGACGCGGTGGACGCCGTGATTGCAGAAACGGGCAATGCGCCGCTGACACGCGAGCTGGCCCCGCGCCGCGCCGGTGACCCGCCCTCGCTGGTGGCCGACTCGGCGCGCATCCGGGCCGAGCTGGGCTGGACGCCGCAGTACACCGACCTGAAAGCAATCATCGAGACCGCCTGGGCCTGGCACCGCTCTCACCCGCACGGCTTTCAGGACTGAAGGGGAACCTCTCCGGGCAGGGCCGCTCAGGTCGGCGTGTCGATATCGTCCCAGTCGCTGTTCTCGAAGCGCACCAGCCAGTTCAGGGCGTGGTGGCGCTCCAGAATCACGCCCGCTTCCAGCCCGTGCGGGGCGGGCTGCTCCTTCAGCCGGGCGTCCCGGGCCAGCCAGTGCAGGCGGTAGTGCAGGTCGAGGGCGTCCAGCAATTCGGCACTGGGGCGCAGGCTGGGCGGGTGCCCGGTCTGCCGGGTGTGGCTCAGGGCGGCCCGCATCACGCCCGGCACGTCGCAGATGTCGGTGGGAAAGGCCAGCTGTGCCTGCCAACCCAGCTCCTGCCAACCCAGCGCCCACTGAAGCAGCGCCAGCGCCTCGTAGCGCCAGGAGAACTTGGCGATCTGCTCCGGCGACGACGACGCTTCGGCCAGAAACGCCCGCTCCTCAGGGCTGAGAAAGGCGGCGTACCCGGGCAGGCTGGTATCGAGGGTGGCGACGGGCATGGGGTCGTTCTCTCCCCGCGTCTCGGCCACCACCGCCACGGCGGCCAGCGCCATCGCCCGCCCGGCCACCTCGGCGGCAGAGCGCCAGCGCACCTCGCCCTCGGCAATCACCGGAGGCAGGGTGGAAGGAACCTGGATGCCCCGCCCGCTCAATTGCCCCTCGGTGCGCGCCCTGCGTTCCAGCGCGTCCGGCGGGTAGGGCACGTCGGCCCCGGCGTCCGGTTCGGCCCCGTCCGGGTACACCAGCACCCGGCCCTGTGCATCGCGCACCGTGCCATCCGGCCAGTACAGCACCGCGTTGGCCTGCTGCGCCCAGGCACCCACCTGATCCAGCGCGCCCTCCTCGACCTCGAAGCTGAACTGCGCCTGCACCCGCTGGATGTGCCGCATGACGTGGTAGAGCGTGGAGGTCATCCGGTTGCCATTGGTGCCCAGCACGTAGCCTACAAAGCCCTCCAGGTGCGGGGCGAGGCCGGGGTCAGACTGGCTTCGGGCACCGATCAGCGTGTGCGGAAAAACGGGCGCGGGTGGCGTGAGCAGGGTGCAGTAGGCGTTCAGCAGGATACTCACAGTGTGGGCCTCCGGGGAGCCTGCCTTCCAGCGCAGACACGGCCTTATTTGGGCGCGGAGAGCGGCATCTGTCAAGGTCTGGTCAGCAGGAGAAGCGGGCGCAGACCTTTCAGCCTGTCGCCCGCCGCCCCTACCCGGCCTCAGCTCGCGCCCACCGCCCGTTCCTCTTCCATCTGGGCGCCTGCCCCGTTGTCCAGCACCGCTGCCACGTCGGGGTAATTGAGAATCTGGAAACGGCTGTTGCGAATCGCAGGCCGGAATCCGGCGTCGTGGGCGATGCGCACCAGTTCGCGCACGGTGGCGTGGTGGCGGTCATGATTGCCCGCCGCGCTCACCACGTTCTCTTCGAGCATGGTGCTGCCCAGGTCGCCCGCGCCGTAGTAGAGAGCGGCCTGCGCCACCTTGAAGCCCTGCGCGGGCCACGACGCCTGGATGTTGGGAATGTTGTCCAGGGCAATCCGGGCGATGGCGAGCTGCTGCAAATACTCGTGGGCGCTGGCCCCCGGTGCCTTGCCGTGCAGGCGTGTATTCTCGGTCTGGAGCGTCCACATGGCGAAGCCGGAGAAGCCGTTGCCGTTCCCGCCCTCTGCTGGACTGGCGTTGGCGATGTCCTGCTGGTCACGAATCTTGAGCAGGTGGCTGGCCCGCTGGGCATGAGTCTCGCCGAAG
>JANXWI010000139.1 GCA_025351205.1 Deinococcus sp. | reverse complement strand
GCGCCCAGGATGCTGCTGATGCTGGCCCCGGCGTAATAAAAGCCCATGATCTGAAGGTAATTCCAGCCCTGGCCCGCCATGCCCGCCGCGCCCCACTGAGACAGCCCGACCCCGTGCCCGGCCCCGGCGCCTGAGACGATCAGGGGGTCGCTGCCCGAGAAGTTGACCCGCGACGATTTCGCGCCCAGCGAGCGCACGAAACCGCCCGCGTCGGCCCCCGAGAGCGTCCTGCTGCCCGCCGCGCCGCTCAGCACCACGGCGGTGGCCCGCCCCGAGGGGCTGACGCGGGCGATGTTCAGGCTGCTCAGCGCCCCCACCCGCACGCCGTAGCGCCCGGCGATCTCGGCCACCTTGCTCAGCGGCAACGAGAGCGTCCAGTGGCTGTTCGGCCCCTGCGAGAAGCTGTCCGGGCGGGCGGTCAGGTAGGGCAGGCCCTGGCCCCAGGCCTCCAGGCTCGACGCGGTGTAGCCGCCCGAGTCGCTGGAAAAGTAGGTGCGGGCGGCGGCCCCGGCGTACGACACCACCTGGGCGCGGGTGGCCGAAATGGCGGCGTCGGTGCTGGCCGTCTCGCGGGCCAGGCCGCTGTACACCTGACAGCTGTCGGTGGCGCACAGGTCATAGTACGAGGCCGGATCGATGTGCGCCGCCGCGTAGGTGCGGGCCACCACCGCCTGAGACTTGAGGGCTTCCTGCGGCCAGCTGCTGGGCATCTCGGCGGGCACCACGCCGCGCAGGTAGTCTTCGAGGTCCAGCACGTTCACGGCGCTCACCCCGCCTTTGGCAGCCTTGAGCAGCAGGCCGCCCCGGTAGCTGCGCCCGGCGATCTCGACCACGCTGCCGGGTACGGGCGGCAGGTACAGGCTGTCTGAGCCGTAGTTCTGGCCGTTCAGGCTCAGGCCGGACCCGGTGGCGGTCACGGTCCAGCTGTAGGTGCCGCCCGCGAGGCCGCCTGTCCCGACCTGTCCAGGCCCACTCTGAACCGGACCACTCTGTGCCGGACCACTCTGAACAAGGCCACTCTGGGCTAGGCTGGTCTGGATGGGCACACGAACCGACACCACATTGCCCCCGTTGCCGTTGTTGCTACCGCCGACGATCAGCACCCGGATGTTGGTGGCGCTGGCCGGGGTTAGCAGCAGCAGCCCGCTCAGCACGCCGATCAGCGGTCTGCTGGCAAGGGGAGAGTGGTGGGTGGCCGGCATGAAGGCGAGTATAAGGGCAGAGGCTCGTGACGCTTGTGAGAAATTAGAGTGGGACAGGCTGGGCGGGCGGTGAGCGGAACAGTCTGGGCGCACGTCGGGCAGCCCTTTGAAAGCGCTCATTACGACCTGGTGATCGTGGGTGCGGGCCGCATGGGTGCGGCGCTGGCCCGCTCTGTGCGCGAACTGGCCCCGCAGCTGTCGCTGCTGCTGGCAGAGGAGGGCGGCCTGCCCAACGAGGAGGGCGCGACCATCCTGGCCCCTGGCGTGTGGCACGCCGATGTTCCGCCCAGCCAGCTGGCACGCGCCGAGAAAACCCGTGCCCTGCTGGGCGACGCGCTGAACGTCTGCGGCCTGATCGACCTGAGTGCCGAGGCCAGAGAAGGCTTCTCCCCTGTCTCACAGGTCTGGACGCCGGAACTCGCCGCCCTGATCGACCCGCAGGTGCTGCCCTTCGCCCGCCTGGACACCCGCGCCGGAACCTACAGCGCGGGAAGCGTCACGCTTGCCAGCGCCAACGCCGCCATCCACGGCGGGGCCGACCTGATGCTCAACGTGCGGGCCGAGCTGTGTGGCACCGACCCCGCTGGCCGGGCACAGGTGCAGCTGCACCGCCTGAGCGTGACCAACATGCACGAGGTGATCGTCGCCCAGAGCGTCATGGTCACGGCGGGCCGCGTGATCGTGGCGGCGGGTGCTGGCGGGCCGCACCTGGCAGAAGTCGGGCTGGGCACAGTCACGCCGCACCGCACGGCCTACCGGCAGACGCCCAGACTGGAGGTGGGCAGCACTGCCGGCAGTCCGGTGCTGCGGCACGCGGGGCTGCTGCTGCGGCCCAGAGACGGCGGCTACACCGTGGTGCCGCCCATTGTGCACCCGGACCCCTGGGGCTACGTTCCCACCGGCGGGCGGCTGGTGGGCGTGCCGGTGGGCCTGCGCCGCGAGACGCTGGACGCGCTGCTGGACAACATGGACGGCCTGAGCGTGCTGGCGGGCGAGGGGCTGGTGCTGGGGCGCAGCGTCGCCGATGTTCCGGGGGCCTGGGTCGCGCTGCCGGACTGGAACGTGGAGGGCGGCGGCTGGCCCCTGTGGCAGCGCCTGGACGCGGCGCACTGGCTGCTGCTGGGCGGCGAACACGCTGACCTGACCGGGTTGAGCGTGGCCCGCGAACTGGCCGTGGAGCTGACCGGATGAATCACGACGAATCTGGGTTGGGACTGCCAGACGGTGAACTGCGACTGAGCCAACATCACCCTGGCTGGGCACGAGCCTTCGGGCAGGAAGCAGCGCGGCTCCGGCCTCTGCTCCCTCCAGGCAGCGAGCTGGAACATATCGGCAGCACCGCTGTACCGGGATTGATCGCCAAACCTGTGCTCGATCTGGCGGCCATGCTGCCAGGCGTTCCGGCCATCGCCGTCTTCGAGACCGCGCTGCCTGCCCTGGGCTACCGTTTCCGTGACGACGCCGGAGTCAGCGGTGGGCGCGTCTGGCTGCACGAGTCAGGCGGAACGCGGACGCACATCCTGCATCTGGTGACGCGGGGCGATCCGCAGTGGGGGCGCTGGCTGACCCTGCGTGATCTGCTTTTGCAGTCGGCTCGGGCACGTAAGCAGTACGCCAGGGCCAAAGCAGAAGCCACATCGCAGGCCAGAAGCCGTCAGGAATACACGCAGCTGAAGACGACGACCATCCAGCGCCTGCTTTCGGGTGAGTAGCCTGTCTACCCTTCCCCGTGCGAGGCTCGCCCGGCCTGTTACACTGCCTTCATGAACGCAGCGCGAATTATTGACTTCTCCGGGGCCAGCTCCGGGTAAGTCTCCCTGCTTGCCCGCACGTCACCCCCGCTCTCATGAGCCGGGGGTTTTTATTTAGGCATTTTCAGCCGTTCACAGGAGTGACATGAATCCCATCCAGCCGGTTCGGGCACAGACAGATCAGACAGACCAGTCGGCAGCGCACCCGGACGCGACCCCGACAGGCATGCAGCTGGTGCAGCAGGTTCTGACCAGCCGGGTCTACGACGTGGCCACCGAAACGCCGCTTCAGCACGCCGCCCTGCTCAGCGCGCGGCTGGGCCAGCAGGTGTACTTCAAGCGCGAAGACCTGCAACCCATCCACTCGTTCAAGCTGCGCGGCGCCCACAACCGCATGGCCCGGCTGAGCAGCCAGGAGCGGGAACGCGGCGTGATCTGCGCCTCGGCGGGCAACCACGCGCAGGGAGTGGCCTACAGCGCCCAGAAACTGGGGGTACGCGCCGTGATCGTGATGCCCGCCACCACGCCCGAGATCAAGGTCAACGCCTGCCGGGCGCGCGGCGCAGACGTGCGGCTGCACGGCGACAGCTACTCCGACGCCGCTGAGTACGCCGAAACCCTGCAACGTGAGCTGGGGCTGACCTACATCCACCCCTACGACGACCCCTACGTGATTGCCGGGCAGGGCACGGTGGGCCTGGAGCTGCTGCGGCAGGTGCAGCAGGACGCCTACACCGTCTTCGTTCCGGTGGGCGGCGGCGGCCTGATCGCCGGGGTGGCGGCCTTCCTGAAAAGCGTCAAGCCCGGTGTCAGAATCGTGGGCGTCGAGCCGGAAGACTCCGACGCCATGACCCGGAGCGTCCGGGCAGGCGAACGGGTGCGGCTGGAGACGGTGGGCCTCTTCGTGGACGGCGTGGCGGTCAGGCAGGTAGGCGTGCACACCTTTGCGCTGTGCCGGCAGTACGTGGACGACTGGGTGACCGTGAGTACCGACGAGGTCTGCGCGGCCATCAAGGACGTGTTCGACGACACCCGCGCGGTCATGGAACCCGCCGGGGCGCTGGCGGTGGCGGGCCTGAAACGCTACGTGCGGGAGCGCGGCCTGGAGGGTCATGGTGCAGAGGGCACACTGGTGGCCCTGACCTGCGGGGCCAACGTCAATTTCGACCGGCTGCGGCATATCGCCGAGCGGGCCGAGATCGGGGAACAGCGCGAGGCCATTCTGGCCGTGACCATTCCGGAGCGTCCCGGCGCGTTCCGGGCCTTCTGTCAGGCGCTGGGGCAGCGCAGCGTGACCGAGTTCAATTACCGCTACGCCCCCGGCGACCACGCCCGCATTTTCGTGGGGGTGCAGCTGGGTGACCGGGGCGAACGCGCGGCGCTGGTGTCGGCGCTGGTATCGGGCGGCTATCCGGTCAGCGACCTGACCGAAGACGAGGTGGCCAAGGTGCATGTCCGGCACATGGTCGGGGGCCGCGCCCCGGAGGCGACAAACGAGCGCGTCTACAGCTTCGAGTTCCCGGAGCGCCCCGGCGCGCTGCTGGCCTTTCTGAGTGCCCTGCATTCAGACTGGAACATCTCTCTGTTTCATTACCGCAACCACGGCAGCGCCAGCGGGCGGGTGCTGGCGGGCATTCAGGTTCCAGACCACGAGATGGAAGATTTCCGCCGCTTTCTGGCAGAACTGGGCTACCCGGCCCAGCCCGAGAGCGAAAACCCCGCTTATCAGCTGTTTCTGAAGTAGCACAGTGTCAACTGATCAACGGGTGGTTTTTACCCCTCGCCCCTTATGGGACTGGTACAGCGTCTTCTTGGCGAGAACAGCGCCCGTCTTGGGCAGAACGGGAGGAGTGGCATTCTCATGGGCGTCCGGTCACGACGATACGCGCATGAGGATGCCTGCCCGCATGAGGGCGCTTGGTCGTCCGCAGAGAGAGGGGCCTCTCACAGCGAGGGGGTGAGGGGAAAACAGGCCCGACATCCCAAGAATTCTGACCAAAGACCCCGCCCTGATCGATTGACAGTGCAGATAGGTGGAAACAGGTGTTCACTTCTTTTCCATTTTTCAGACAGAAGTTAATGGCGGCAGACCGAAAAAAGTTTCCCCCGGACCGTGAGGCCTGGGGGAAACTGAGGGTGCGTGCCAGATTAATCCGAGGAAGTGTGTGGAGCCTATATAAAGGAGGTGATCCAACCGCACCTTCCGGTACAGTTACCTTGTTACGACTTCACCCCAGTCATCGACCACAGTCTAGACGCCTGCCGGACACCGAGGTG
>JANXWI010000007.1 GCA_025351205.1 Deinococcus sp. | reverse complement strand
GTCGGCGCCTTCGCGCTTGATATCGAGCACTTCGCTGCGGTAGCGCTTGCCGTTGCAGTCCGGGCAGCGCAGATACACATCGGAGAGAAACACATGAATGCGCTCAGGTGGCGTCTGGATGGGTTGGAAGCGTTGCTGCTTGTCCTCATCAGTCCTTTTCCTGCGCCAGGAGCGGCTTGAAGGCAAGGTGTCCGGTACTGAGCGCCCGAGGGCAATGGTCCAGCCACGACCTTCCAGTACGCGAATGGATCGGTCAAACAGGTCGCCCTTTACATTGCCGCTGACGGCCATGTGGTGTTCGAGGTCGATGGGGTACAGAAGTACCGTTCGGCGCAGACCTACAGCTCCATAACCGGCTCTCAGACGCCCAGTGGACGCTTTGTCACGGCTGCCGCCCAGGTGACCGACGCGTCAACGGGATTTACCGCGCCCTGGCGCATCTTCCACGACCAAGCTACGGTGTCTTCGATGCAGTATCTGAATGCCAGTAGTGCCTGGCAGCCCATCACGACGGTGACCGCTACTCCAGAAGTGTTCCATACACCTGGCACCCCGACGCCGCCCGCGCCGGTCGACTACACTTCCCAGTTCGATCTGGCGAATTCCAGATATTACGCGAGTCTGAAGTAAAACACTAAAAACAGTGAGGAAAGGCGCTTAGAGGCGCCTTTCCTCACTGTTCTGACAGCGTCGGGCAGATTTACAATCCGTTCAGGGGGAACACGAGATCACGGGGATCTGACGGACTATCTGAGCGCTTGACCTGAAATTGGCCCTGTTCATCGAGTGTGCCTGACTTGACCCGGAGAACAGCCCCACTCTGGCTGACCTCGAAAGCGTCCGTTCCGCCCGTCCACATGTCCCAGCTGCCCCGCACCATATCGATGCGCCCGAGATACCGCTGGATAACGGTTCCAGCCTCCACGGCTCCAGTCCCCAAATGGGCTTGCCAAACGCAAGTCGAAATCGTGTCGATCAATTTGCAGGCCTGAACATATCTGTTTGCTCGGTCGACGAGGACATACTCGTCTGCCTTGCCTGCCTGAAAAAGATATGCCCGGTTGCCGCTGATATTCCGGGCGACCACCCCGTTGCGGTACCGAGGAGTTGCACGGATCATCTTCCGTCTCTGGATCGTCAGGTCGCCACTCAAGCTCACCTGCTCAGATGGCCTGGGGGCGAAAGTGAGGTCCAGCTGCCGCGTGGACGTATTCCAGTTCAACTTGCCAGCCAGGAGATTGGCGAGGTCCTGAGCGGCGATGTAGGTCGTTCCATTGAGCTTCAATGGGCGGAAGTCGAAGCCCTGCTGCGGTTCCTGAAAACGGACATGGCCGGTGTTCAGGTTAATGGTCTGGTTCACCCCGTGTTCTCCAAGCTGAACGACCAGCAATCCACTTCCTACGGGCGCAGTTACAGAAGAGGCCGAATCGAGCAAGGGTGCCACTGAGCGCACGGTGTTCTGGAGCGGAAGATAAACACGGTTTTCAGAAAATACGAGCTTCAGTGGAGTCAGGACTTGGTTGATCCTGACCTGGGGTAAATCAGGACCGGCGAGCGCCAATGTTGGAGCGAGGGTCGTTTGAAGGATTGGGACCATTACTGTCAGCAGAGCGATGCGCTTCATATACTCCTCAACCTAATGGTTACCTGCTGATCAGCGATGAGAGCCCCAACGCACAGCAGGAGAAGTCTACCAGGAGCATTTCATAGATTTACGGTAGAAAACACTCTGGCAGATAAATTATGTTCATAGCATACTGATGTCAGAAGTGGCCACTTCACATCACGTTCCACAAGGAGAACGACATGCCCGCCCTGAAGATCGAACTCGCTGATTTCCGCCTCCGTTATGTCGGCTCGCCCAATGGTGACGCCGCCGTTACCCTCAGTAACTATTTTCAGCAATCTGTGAATGCCCAGGTCCAGGCAATGACGAATTTCACCTACTTTAGTTCACCTGCGGGTGTTCCTACGACCAACCTTGGTCACATTGGTCAGATCATCCTCGACGGTACGAAGCGCACCGCTGGTGTAAGTACTGATAATCTCGATACAATTACTTACGCAAATGGGCAGGTGCTCTTCCATACCCAGAAAGACGCTTTGGCTATCGAGAATCAGGTGGTTTGGAGCATGGGAGCGGGGCCACACATTCTCAAAGGCAATACTGTGTATACGGATACCTGGGCAGCTCGAGAATCCAGCATCACGTCGGCCCGCGATGTCAACCGCGTCGCTCTTGGCTGGACCGGAACACGCCTGGTCCTGGCTTACCGGAGTGCATTGACCCTCACCCTCATGGCGAGTTATATGAAAAGCCTTGGCTGCACGGACGCCATCTCAGGGGATGGTGGGGGAAGTGCCCGCATGCACATTCGGACGGGAACCCCTTCGTTTACCAAATATGGAAATGATATTCGTCCCGTTCAAGCCTTTGCTGCCGCTCTTAACTACACACTCATCGATAATCAGGGCTGACATATATTTCAGCCGTAACTAGCCAGTGCGGTAGGGTTTCCATCTTTTGGACACCACTGCCGCACTCCAGCATGGTAAGTTGTAACTATGCATAGAATCTGGCTAGCAGTTGCGCTGAGTTTCGCCGCGAGCGTATTCGGGCAAACCGGTGTCAGATCTGATATTCCATTCAACGCAGTTGTGTATGGTGTTTTCGTAATGCCGTACCCTGAGGTCGGTCGGCAATATGACACCAGTACTTTTGCTCAGGCTGCATCCTTGATGAAGCTCAGGGCGAGTCCTCGTTCACCTCGGGATTTGCGACCTCTGGGAGCCTGGGTGACGAAGGATGCCACACACGATCCCTTCCATATTTTTGGCGAAGACCAAAATGTTCCTGGAGCCATCTTCGTTTTTTCCAGGGATACACCTGGGCCTTCAAGTCCTTCTAAAGACACCGCTGCAATTGCCATTGATATTCAACGGCCAAAGCTGACACAGATGCAGTTTAACATTGTTCAAGAGGGCCAGAAAAAGATCGCCAAGTCTGGTAATCTTAACAAAATCTACCATAAAGACGGTACTATTTATAGTTTTTGCACTAAAAGCGGTGGACAAGATTATCCAGTCTTTAACGCCCAAATCAAATTATTCTGCACGGCGGAGTTAAAGACACGCAGCATTAACATCACAGTCAAAACCATTAATTTAAGTGAAAAGCGAGCTATCGACGAATTGATTAGGCTCAAATCGTCAATAAATTAACGGCACATATAAATTTACCCTATTTACATGTACCACAATCCCGTCTAGGAATTGTGGTACATGTAATTTTTCTTGGTTTGAGCTACCAGTGCTTTTCAGAATCGGCTATATTAACCCTAGGCCCCAGTAATGGAGGATAGCCTCATTTCGTCCACCCAGGCCGAGCTTTTGGAACACGCGCGTCAGGCCGTTCTGGACTGTTTGGTTGGCAATTCCCAGCTCTCGTGCAATTTCCTTGTTGGCGAGACCGTGCACCAGCAAACGGAATAAGGCTGCCTCTGCCCGGGTTAACGATGAGCGTTCCGGCGGAACGAGCCGCACCCGTTCCTGAAGTTCAGCCCGCCTCAACAATTCAGCCAGTTCTTCAAGCGAGCGAATTTGACAGGCCAGCCCCAGCAGACCGAGGTTCCACAGGTCGTCCAGGTACTCGGCACAGGTGTTCTCGGTCAGCACGAGGGAATGTCCGGCCCGATCTGGCAAGACACTCTGGAATGCGTAGCCGCAGGGCAGGTCGAGCACCAGATAAACTGCTGGATAGTCCGGGAGGCGGAGGTGGAGGGCCTGTTCGAGGAGCTGGGCCAGCAGGGGTTGAGCGCTGACGACCTGAAGGGACGAGCGGCGAACCAGCAAGAAAACCTCCCGGCGTATCGTCTTGACTACGCAGATAACATAATTCTCGCAGGATTTTGGCCGTCTGTCACCCTAGGTTTCTACCTTCGACGAGGACGGTAGAACTCTACCGGTAGAGTTCTACCGTCCTTCCAACGGCATGGGCTGTTAAGCTCCAGTCAGAATGAACAGCACCGATGTGATTCTGGTCGGCGTCGAGCGAATCTCGGCCTCCGAGTTTGTCCGGTTGGAAGCCTGTGTCCAGTCCTGGCGGCACGGGTGGGGGCTGAGCCTGACGACCTGCCTGCGGATGGGGCCGGGTCAGGACGCTTTCGTTCTTATTGCCGAACGCACATACCACGAGGCGCTGGAACATCTCGAAATCTGTCTGCGAGCGGTCTTTCCGCAGCACGTGATCGTGCTGCACCCGTATGTCCAGGGGTACCACCTGCCGGTGTACACCATGGACAGGGTGGGGATGGAGCAGTTGGAACGGCACCGACAGCGGTTACACGCGATCACTGAAGCTGCCCAGGGAGGGCGTCCAAGTCCGTTGTTGCCGGTGAAACGTGGAGGACTCTCTGAAGTGGCGGCCTGGCGCGAGTGGAATCATGTCCTTCCAGAGGGGAAGGGCAGCTACCTGATCTGTGATGCCTGTGGCGAATGCACCGCCCGCCAGGATTCAGAAGACGAGGCCTGGCAAATTGCGGAGCGACAAGGCTGGCAGGTGATTCGCGAACATGGAGTCTGTTTCTGTGTGCGCTGCGTTCAAAACGGCAACGCAAGGGCCGCAGTGCCAGATGTACGTTGCCAGCAGTCGCAGCTCGCCTGAAAAGGCGAGCAGTCCAGTGAGCTTACAAATCATTTAAGTGAATCTTCTCACTTTGCGTTTGGTAACAGCTTCCTTAAACCACCCCCTACCGCCATGGGCAAAGCCACAATTTATAACTGATCATCTGGAATCCGTATCACGGACGCTTTTGACCAGATCAGCGCGCATGGGCGCAGGCCTCACCAGGACAGCGCTCATGAAAACGCCTGCCCGCTCCGCTCGGTCAAATTGAGCACGCCTTTTCACCACATGTTCAGAACGGAACAGCACATGACGCTCCACAACCCGGCCCGGCCCTCTACGGCGTGATCTGCGCGTCCTCGGGCTGCCGGATGCTCAATACCCTTGACGCGCCGCTGGCATCGGTGGTCACGCCCCACAAGGCGTTCGCCACCTCCATGGTGGCCTTCTGGTGGGTCACCAATACGAACTGCGAGCCGCGCGCGGCAAACAGTGTCAGAAAGCGGGTGAAGCGGCGGATGTTGGCCTCGTCCAGCGGGGCGTCCACCTCGTCCAGCACCGCCAGCGGCAGGCCGGAGGCGCCCAGATCACGGTCTTCCGGGGCGTGGGCCAGCGCGAACAGAAAGGCCAGGCCCGCCATGGTCCGTTCGCCCGTCGAGAGCAGATTCAGGTTGCGTGTCCGCTTGCCACTGGGCTGCACCGACAGTTTCAGGCCGCACAACCGAGCGTCTGTGCCGCGTTCCGGCTCCAGCTCGCCCAGGCCGCCGAGCAGCTCGCCCGAATAGCTGGCAAACGCCCGCCCCACCCGCACCAGGGCCAGTTCGGTGGCCGCCTGTTCAGCCCGGTCCAGCTCGCTCAGGTGGACTCTCAGCTCGTCTGCGGCCTGTTCCACGTCCTGCCGTTCCCGCGCCAGCCGCTCCAGACGCTCCTGCTCACCCTCGAGTTCCTGGGCCGCCGCCGGGTTGACCGTTCCCAGGGCCTCCTGCTCGCTGCGGCAGACACCCAGTTCTGCCTGCCACTCGCGCGCAGTCCCGGCTGGCAGCACTCCGTCCGGCACGCTCTCCAGGCCGCCTTCCCGGCGTGCCTGCGTCAGCCGGGCCTCTTCTAACGCGGCGCTCACCCTGTTCTGGCGGGCGATCAGGGCGCTGTAGGCGAGCGTCTGTGCGTCCCTGACGGCCTCCGCCGCCGGCAACTCCTGCGGGCCGAATTCCCCCAGCGCCGAGTGTTGCCTGAGCGTCTCGGCCTGCGCGGCGGCCAGAGGGTCTTGCAGGGATTCGAGCCGCAGCACCAGAAGGCCCCGCCTGGTCTGCTGTTCCTGCTGCGCCGCCCTGGCACGGTGGTGGGCGTCCCAGGCCGACGCGAGTTCGCGCCCGGCGGCCAGCTCGGCGTTCAGGGCACGCTCCTGCCCGGCGGCGCGTTCGGCGGCGGCGCGGGCGGCGTTTAGCTGCTCCTCGATCTGGGCCACATCGGACAGAACAGGGGCTGCGGGCACGGCTGGACCCACCACAGGGACGGGGGCCAGCATCTGGGTCTGAACCTGGAGCTGACTGCAAAGCGACTGACGCTGTCTGTCCACCGAAGCCTGCCCCGCCTCCAGCCCCGCCAGGGTCAGATCGGCCTCGGCGATCCGGGCGCGGGCCTGTTCCAGGGCGCTGTGGGCCGTGGTCTCGGTCTGCCGGGCGGCTTGCAGATCATGTCGCAGCCGCGCGAGTTCGGTGCTCAGATCGGCCTGCCGCGCGCTCAGGCCATCGAGTTCGTGCTCAAGTTCGGCCAGGCGGCGCTGGTCGCCCAGCACACCGGCCCCGCTGCCGGAAGGTCTGCCGCCGGTCAGCGCCCCGCCCGGTTCCAGCAGTTCTCCGTCCACCGTGACCAGCCTGGGACGCTGGGCGTGTCGGCGGGCCAGCGCCGTGGCGGCCTGGAGGCTCTCAATCAGCAGGGTATCGGACAGCAGCGTCTGGCTCACGATGGGCGGCTGTGACGGGCACAGGTCGCTGAGGTTGCCCAGCACGCCCGCCTCTCGCAGCAGGCCCGCGTCACGCCTGGGACGCGGGCGCAGCAGGTCGAGTGGCAGGAAGGTGGCCCGCCCGCCTCTGAGCTTGAGCACCTCGATGATCTCACGGGCGTCGTCCGCTCGCCCGACCACCACCTGTTCGAGCCGCCTGCCCAGGGCCGCGCCCGCCGCCACCTCGTGCGCCGCAGGAACGCTCAGCAGGTCGGCCACCGACCCCAGGACGCCGGGGTGACCGCTTTGCAGGGCGACGCGCGGCCCTTCGGCGTAGCGGGCGTAGCCGTTCAGGCTGGCCTCCAGCCGCTGCTGCTCGCGGCGCAGGGGCGGCAGTTCGGCGCTCAGCTGCTGCACGGTGGCCGAGGTGCCCTGTTCACGGGCCAGCAGACCGGCCCGGCGCGACTGGGCGTCGGCGTGCGCCTCGGTCAGACGGCCCAGACGCAGCGCCAGGGTCTGCCGCTCGGTGCGGGTGGTTTCCAGCATCGTCTGCCCTTCCAGGAGCTGCGCGGCGAGCCGGTCCACCTCGGCCTGAAGGGTGCCGCGCTGGGCGGCGCTGGCGGCCTGCTGCTCGGCACGCAGGCTGGCCTGTTCTCTGAGCCGCCACAGCGACGACTCCAGTTCGCGCGCGCTGCGGGTCTGCTCCGAGTGTTCACGGCCCGCCGCTTCCAGCAGCGCCCGGAGCCGCGTCAGATCGGGCGCTGTCTGGGCGGGCGGCTGGAGGTGTGGGGTGTGCTCCGGCGCTGAGGCGGCCTCCAGGTCGCGCTCCAGATGAAGCCGCGACTCCTCGGCCTGCGCCTGGGCACGCACGGCGGCCCGGTACAGTTCCAGCGTCTGGGCGTGTGCCCGCTGAGATTCGCGCGCCTGCCGGGCATATTCGCGGGCGTGTTCCAGCGAGGCGGCGGCCAGCTGCACCTCGGCGCTCAGCTGCCGCGACTCGGCTGCGAGCTGCTCTCCCCTGGCGCGCAGGGCCAGGAGTTCTTGCAGGGCCGTGAGGTATTTTGCGCGGCTCAGGGCGTCTTGCAGGTGCAATATACGCAGGGCCAGTGAACGTGACCGGGCCGCCGCCGTGGCCGCCAGCTGGAGCCGACGGACCCGGCTTTCCAGCTCAGTCTCCAGCAGCCGGACCTGCGCCAGCTGGGTCTCGGCCAGGGCCAGCTGCGCCGCCGCGCCCTGCCGGGCCAACACCCCGCGCGACAGCCCGGCGGCCTCCTGCACGTAGGCCAGCAGGGTATGCCCCTCGGCCTGGACCACGCTGCTCACCTCGCCCTGGCCGATCACCGCCAGCCCGCCGCTGCCCAGCCCGGTGCCGTGCAGGGCGTGTTGCACGTCTCTGGCCCGCGAACGCTGGCCCATGATGTCCTGCTCGGCGCTGCCGTCGCGGTAGATGCGGCGGGCCAGGTGCAGGCGGTCCCCGCTCAGGGTCCTGAGTTCGAGCTGCACCTCGGCCAGCCCGAGGGGGGCCAGGGGGCGCGGAGCCTGTCGGGAGGGGCCTGGGGGTGTGGCCCTGGGTGCCTGAGCGGCGCTGCCGTGGAAGATCAGCTCGGTGGCCCGCGCCGCCCGCAGCTCGCGCGCCCGCGCCTGATGGCTGACCCACCGCAGCGCCTCGACCACGTTCGACTTGCCCGAACCGTTGGGACCGATCACGGCGGTGACGCCCGGACCAAATTCCAGCCGCGTCCGTTCGGCAAACGATTTGAAGCCCTGGAGGGTGATGCTGGTGATCAATGGCCGCCTGCCCCGCCGGGTGTTCTGCTCCTCATCTGAACGGTTCCCTACTCACTTGAACAGTCCTCGCGGGCGTAGGGGGCGTGCAGGTCGGCGTGGCCCAGCAGGGTGTCCACATTCTTGCCCGCCAGGAGAAACATCACGTCCTTGCCGCGCTGCTCCAGCAGGGTGCGGGTCAGGCTGCACAGCAGCATCCGCTCACCGCTCACGCCGTAGTTGAGCTGGGCGTAGCTGGCGGGCAGGTTGACCACGAAATGTTCTCCGCGCAGCATCACGGTGGGCGCGGCGCTGCCTCTGGGCACGGCGGCGAGGGCTTTCTGCGCCGCACCCCCTTGGGCACCGGGACCGGCGGCCCAGCCGTCCAGGGCGGCCTGGGCCAGCGCCACGGTCCCCGCCTGCCTGGCCACCACCTCACGCGTCTGCCGGACGTAGCCGCGCACCAGGGCGTCGCTGAAGTAGAGGGTTACCCTGACGTTCTGCTGGCCGGTCTGCGCCAGCAGCGGTGCCTTCGGGGTGGCGGGCGGCTGCTGTACCACGCGCAGGGAGAGGGCCGCCAGTCCCAGCAGCACCAGGGCCAGCACGTTGAACACCGAAAACAGGGGCCTGAACACGGCCCGGGTCACGACGGACCGCCCCCGCTTCCGGCGTTGGCCCGGGCGGTCAGGTAGGTGGCCACGGCGCGGGCCAGGGCGCTGGCCATCTGGCCGGTTTTGGCCGTGTCCGACAGGCGCTGCGAATCGGC